>JANQST010000298.1 GCA_028279155.1 Cyclobacteriaceae bacterium | reverse complement strand
TGACCCACATACTCATTTGGATATGCCTTTTGGTGGTACGGTTTCAGCGGATGACTTTGAAACAGGAACCCGAGCAGCTGCCCATGGAGGAACAACTACGATCATTGATTTTGCCATTCAAACCAAGGGAAGCTCTACGATGGAAGCGTTGGACACATGGCACGAAAAGGCAGAAGGAAAGACTGCCATCGATTATGGATTTCACATGATTATTACGGATCTGGAGGACAACAGGATCAACGAAATGCGGAAATTGGCTGATGAAGGAATCACCTCTTACAAGCTTTTTATGGCCTATCCTGGGGTGCTATATGTGGATGATGGAACCATTTACCGAGCGATGAGAAAAGCAGGTGAAGATGGCACTGTGATTTGTATGCATGCGGAAAATGGGATTGTTATTGATGAGATTGTCAAGGAGGCACTCCAACAAGGAAAAACTTCTCCAAAATATCATGCGTTGACTCGTCCGACAATAATGGAGGCGGAAGGCGTGCACAGAGCAATATCTATCGCGGATGTAGCCAAAGTTCCGGTTTACATCGTACACCTCTCAAGTGCGGACGCGTTAGAGCAAGTCGTGTTAGCAAGAGACAAGGGACGACCAGTTTTTGCAGAAACATGTCCTCAATACCTCTTTTTGGATCATTCTTATTATGAGAAAAAAGGATTTGAGGGAGCAAAATATGTAATGACTCCAGCTCTTCGGGAAAAATGGAACCAGGATGAACTGTGGCGTGGCCTTCAGTTTGGAGATCTTCAGTCTATTGCAACAGATCATTGTCCTTTTTGCTTCAAGGACCAAAAAGAACTCGGAATTGATGACTTCTCTAAAATTCCTAACGGAGCGCCAGGTGTAGAAAATAGAATGAGCCTGGTATACAATGGCGGAGTTGTAGAAGGAAGAATTTCACTCAATAAATTCGTTGACCTCACTTCAACTTCTGCAGCTAAAATATTCGGATTATTCCCTAAGAAGGGAACCATTGCTGTCGGAAGTGATGCCGATATTGTGTTGTTTAATCCAGACCGCAAAGAGACTATCAGTGTAAACAATCTCTGTACACACCACATGAATGTGGACTACAACACGTACGAGGGAATGGAAGTACAGGGAATTGCTGAGACAGTCATTTCCAGGGGAAAAGTGATTGTTGAAAACTGCGACTATAAAGGAAAGAAAGGTGACGGAAAATTTATTAAGAGAGGATTGTACAATGAGTATTACCCAATCAACCATCCCCACAAAATGTAATTGTTAATTTCTAATTCAAGAAAAATGCCCAGAAAGATTAAATCAGGACTTATACAGATGAGCCTTCCCATGACTGAGGGAGAAGGAAGCATTGAAGAAATCATGCAAGCGATGGAGGATAAACATATCCCATACATTGAGGAGGCCGGAAAGAAAGGAGTACAGATCTTGTGTTTACAGGAGATCTTCAATACACCGTATTTCTGTCCAGGTCAGGATAAGGACTGGTATGCGTCTGCACAACCAATCCCCAATCCCACAATTGAGCGGATGCAGGGACTCGCCAAGAAGTATGACATGGTGATGGTTGTTCCTATATATGAAAAGGAACAGGCCGGCTTTCTGTACAATACAGCAGTCGTAATTGATGCAGATGGATCCATTCTTGGGATTTACAGAAAAAATCATATTCCCCACACAACTGGATTTTGGGAAAAATTCTTTTTTAAGCCCGGTAACCTAGGTTACCCGGTCTTCGAAACGAAGTACGCAAAAGTGGGAGTGTACATATGTTATGACCGCCATTTTCCTGATGGCGCCAGGGCATTAGGCCTCAATGGAGCGGAAATCGTCTACAATCCAAGTGCAACCGTTGCAGGACTTTCGCAATACCTGTGGAAATTGGAGCAGCCAGCACATGCGGCAGCCAACGGTTATTTTATGGGTTGTATCAACAGAGTAGGAGAAGAAAAGCCTTGGAACCTTGGGCGATTTTATGGCACTTCCTATCACGTAGATCCAAGAGGTCAGATCATTGACGAAGCATCAGAGTATGATGATGAGCTCCTGATCTCTGAGTTCGATCTTGACATGATCGATGAAGTTCGATCTACCTGGCAATTTTTCAGGGACAGAAGACCTGAGACGTATGGAAAACTGGTTGAACTGTAATGAGCGAGTTTAATAGACCGACTTCCGAAAAAGAATTTGACGAGAATTTTAGTCAGATCAAGCCATTGATGAATGAAACAGAAGCGTATTATGAGAGTTCACGCTGCCTGTTTTGTTACGACGCTCCCTGTCAAAAGGCTTGTCCAACTGCGATTGATATTCCTTTGTTCATTCGTCAGATTAATTCTGGAAATGTTACCGGCTCTGCAGAGACCATTTATGCCTCCAATTACTTTGGAAATGCCTGTGGGAAGGTATGTCCAACAGAAGTATTGTGTGAAGGAGCATGTGTCTACAATGAGCAAAATGTGAAACCTATTGAAATCGGCAGATTGCAAAATTTTGCTACAAAGCAGGCAATTGATAAAAATAAGAACCTGTTTCAGTTGGGTAATTCGAATGGAAAAAAGGTAGCTGTAATAGGAGCCGGACCATCAGGAATTTCATGTGCTTGTGAACTGAGAACACTTGGATATGAGGTCGATATTTTTGAAGCGAAAGACAAACCCTCTGGTTTGACTGTTTACGGCGTAGCACCATACAAGATTGAAAACAATGAGGTTTTGGATGAGATGGAGTACCTCGAAAAACAATTTGGTTACAAAGTGTTCTACAATGATCCGATCAATTCAAAAGAAAGACTTCAGCAATTGGAAGACGCATATGATGCTGTTTTCCTGGGAATAGGACTTGGTAATACATCTGTTCTAGGACTACCAGGTGAAGATCTTGAGAATTGCATAGGTGCCACAGAACTAATTGAAGAGCTGAGGATGAACCATCATCAAGTGAAAATTGGTGATAAAGTTGTAGTGCTTGGTGGAGGGAATACAGCGATGGATGCCGCTTCTGAGTCGGCTAGAATGGGGGCAGCATCTGTGACATTAAGTTACCGGAGAGGTCCGGAAGAGATGGGTGCTTATGATTTTGAATTTGACTT
>JANQST010000294.1 GCA_028279155.1 Cyclobacteriaceae bacterium | reverse complement strand
TGCCACTTTTACTGGTTGTGTCAACCTTGCAGGCCCAGCGGATAGAAATAGACCGTTTGGATAGGGACTTTAAGTCTTCGATGCGAAGCAGAGAGGCGTATGAAATGTCTCAAAAATTCATTCAGATTGACAGCACCTACTACACGGGCTATTACTATGAGGGGTTCTACCGTTTCCTAAGAGCTTCAGATGTTTTGGGTTACAAATTGGCCATAAAGCCGCTAAAGAAGAGCCTCGAATTATTGGAAAAGGACTTTCCTTCTCAATTGAGACGGATCAAGGATATTCAGCCCTATATCGGTATTTATGAATTGCAACGCAGATATGCCATCATTTGTGATTTCCTGAGTAGATGCTATAGCAATGTGGGCGAATTGGATAAGAGTGTTTTCGTTGTCAGGAAATTGATCGACCGACAGTTTGTGTACAACTGGGGAGCGGAACCTTATGCCCGACTATCGTGGATACACCACAAGAATCGGGTGTACACCAACGAAAAATTTGATTTTCTAAAACCGACGATTGAAGAGAATGTTCGGCTGGCATCCAAATATGCAGACTCTATTTTGATATCGAATCGCAGGAACTACGGATTTATAGATACTTATATTCCGGTAGGATTCAATCCGATCGAAGCAAGCTATTTTCACTACAAGGACATTGTATACTCCTATTTGCTAAACATAGACTCAGCTGAGTTCTGTTCTCAAAATCTTAAGCGTCTGGACCGTCTTTCCTACAACAACTACGGAAATTTCCAATTCATTCAGGCACGGTTTGACGAAGCGGAAAAGCACTACAACCGGGAACGAGGAATCGATGGGTACCAGCAAAAGGAGACAAAGGAGTTTGACTACATGGAGTCGGTCATTAATATTTTTAAGAACGAGCTCCAAAAGGCGGAAGCGATCGTTCAGAACTCCCTGGACATTTTAGGACCGACCCCGGGGTATGGCTGGACCAATATTGCCATGGCGCGTGTGCTCTATTACGCCGGTGATATGGAAGAATCCAAAGCATTCACGGATAAAGCCGCAAACTTCAAGGAGCTTCACATCAACTCCACCTGGGGGAAGGTACAATATGATCGCAACACAATGCTGTTTCAGTATTTGTATCACAAGCAAAAGATGAAAGAAATCAAATTTCGGGATCGATATTACTGGCTGGATTTTGATGCTTTGGTTGATTTGACGGGACATTATTTCAAGAAGGAAAATGCACATCTGCTTTTAACGAGTGAGCTTTCGTCAAATCCCGAACGATTCCTGGTACTTTACAATATTTTCTCCTCGGAGAACACGATTTTCTTCGATGAGGTGTGGGAGTTAATCAAGGATTTCAATCCTGATTATTTCATCCAATTATTCGAAGAAAAGCTCAATAATGACCAACGTGATGGAGTCATTAAATACTTCCACTATTACATCGCTAAATTCTATTTGGAAGATGATGATCCTGAGCGAGCCATCGAACGATTTGAGATGGTCTTAGATGATCCGACTCTGAATGCGGAGTACGAAAAATTATTGATTGCACGAGTCTATGAAGGGATTAGTGAGGCGTACCAGGTTCTGGGGAATGAAGTAGATGCGGATCGTTATTTAGTCGATTTTTACAAGACCTACCCTCAGCTCGTACCTTTCTCAAGCCTTAAGATGAAAATGAAGCTAGAAGCCACTGCTCTTGGAGATGACGAAAGGACCAGTGCCATTTTGGAAGACCTTGAGAATTTTGGTGTTGAATGGACAGAAGAAGCATGGCCAATAGCTAATGTGTCCTTCGAAGAAGGAAAGGAGGGACTTTCACTAAAATATGAGGTCGGTAATCCGGGTCAGGAAGCCTATCAGTCAGGCGCATTTAACATTAACAAATACGACGACCCTGCCACTGAATTGGTGTATCGCTTGTTTGGGATTAAGAGAGAGTTGAATTAGAGATCGCGCAGCAAGGGTTTTGTGTTTGGAACAAACAGTGCCTATTTAACCCTCTACCATCCAACTCCATAATCCTCGCCAAAGTTGCTGCTACCACCCCAGAAGCTTTGATTTTCCCAATCGAAGAAAATTGCGTTGATGGGGCCGGAAGTACGTTCTCGGATCTGTAGCCTGTAGCCCATGGCTCTCAATTTCTTGCGAACATAATCAGGCGTGTCTTCACGGATCAATAATCTACCCGGTTCGAACTCGTGCTGGTCAAAAGAACCTCGCATCTGATAGCTGTTGATGTTGGCAGCTTCAGCTGCTTCCTGCACGTTCATATCGAATTCAACCATGTTAAGAAAGAATTGCAACAAATTTTGATCTTGTGAATCTCCACCCTGGACAGCAAATGAAATGAAAGGCTTTCCATCTTTCAGTGCCAGTGTTGGTGTCAAAGTTGCTCTTGGACGTTTTCCGGGTTCAATTACGTTGTACGGATTTTCACTTTCATCCAAAACAAAACTTTGGGCGCGCTGGCTTAGTCCGATACCGGTGTTTCCGGCAATCACTGCTGGTACCCACCCGCCACTTGGAGTAATAGATACCACCCAACCTTCTTCATCTGCTGCCTGAATGGATGTTGTTCCAGAGTAAATAGCTGTTTCTGTTGGAAATTCTGAAGGAGCTTGTATGTCAGGGACGAATCCTACTTTTTTCATGTTTTCCTCGTTGGACCAGCCGTCGATGTATTTCAAGAATGGGTTATCACCATCCTGGAATTTATACGGGTCACCTGGTTTAACATCCGGGTCGTTCTTTTCCCAATTGATTTCTTTTAATCGCTGTTCTGCATAGTCCTTGGAGAGCAATCCATCCATTGGCTCAACAGGAGGGTAGTATGGATCACCGTAATAGAAGTCGCGATCGGCGAAAGCCAAATTCATCACCTGGTAGAGTGCATGGATGTAGTTGACAGAGTTGTAGCCCATGGATTTTACATCCAATTTTTCCATCATATTGAGTGATTGCAGCATCACCGGGCTTTGAACCCACGAAGTGAGTTTGTACACATCGATGCCTTTGTAGTTTGTTTTGACAGGCTCTTCAATGTACACCTCCCAGTTGGCCAAGTCTTTCTTGGTGATCAATCCACCTTGCTCTTTGACTCCTTTGACAAAGTCATCTGCTATATCGCCTTTATAAAAACGATCATAGGCTGCATAGATGGCTTCTTTCCTATTCTTCCCTTTTTTCAGCGCATTTTGCTCGGCTTCCACCAATTTGGAAAGGGTGTTGTACAGATCCGATTGCACGAATATTTCTCCGGCGTTGGGCGCTTCACGTTCTTCGCCTGCATTGGTCAAAAAGACTTTGGCAGAAGGCGGCCATTTTTTGATGCGTTCCTTACTTCCTTCAATTCGATTTGCTGTCTGAGCCTCAATAGGATAGCCTTGTGCCATTTCCATGGCTGGAGCCAAAACATCCTTTAGACTCATCTTGCCATATTCTGCCAGCATAGTCATGAGACCTCCAGGGGTTCCAGGAGTAACAGCTGCTAATGGACCATATTGTGGCGGGTATTTGTATCCTTCTTGCTTGTAGAATTCTGCGGTGGCTCCTGAAGGAGCAACACCAAGCGCATTGATTCCAATGACTTTACCTGTTTTTGGATTGTAGATTAAGGCCTGTGTTTCACCGCCCCAGCTGAGTACGTCCCACATGGTACTGGTCGCAGCTAGCATTGCGCATGCAGCATCTACCGCATTGCCGCCTTGACTAAAGATCATTGCTCCGGCGGTGGCGCCCAATGGTTTACCAGTAATGGCCATCCAGTGTTTGCCATGCAAGACTGGTTTTTGAGTGTTTTGAGCGAAAACAGTTAATACTGAAAATAGAGTGAATAAGAGTGCAAATCGTTTCATAGCGCTGTAAGGTTAGACTATACAAGTTAGGGATAATCTCTAAATTAGAGTCATGCTATATGATGCTAAAACACCCAGGGAATACATGGATGGTCTTGAAGATGACTGGCGAAAGGAGAAATTAAGCCAGTTGAGAGATATTATTTTTTCAACGGACCCGCAGGTGATAGAAGGAATCAGATACAAAATGCTAAGCTATGGCGATGAGAATGGAGTGTTTCTTCAGTTGAATGCACAAAAGGGATATGTTAGCTTGTATGTTGGTGATGCTTCCAAAATAGATGCCAATGGTTCTTTGCTGCAAGGCATCGACAGGGGTAAAGGCTGTTTGCGATTCAAAAAATCAACTGATCTTTCTCAGACACAAATCGATCGCTTCATACAGAAAACGATCGAAATGTGGAAGGCAGGGAAGGACATTGATTGTTAAGTAACTAGTCAGCAGTAAAAACATACTCCAATGCCTTGATCTCTGTTCGTGCATCCGTTCGATTGTCGATCCAGAAGATCTCAATAACGAAGCGGTCCTTATCGTTGAATGTCAGGTTGTAGCCAAATTCTTTCTCAATTCCCATCTTTTTCATCATTGGGTCATTGTCTTTACTCAAGAAAACAACTACACATAAACATTCTCAACAGAACGCCTAAGCTTAGAGCCATGTCACGGCT
>JANQST010000277.1 GCA_028279155.1 Cyclobacteriaceae bacterium | reverse complement strand
AGTTTGGAGGTATTGTACTCGCCATCCAGCAAAAGCCTGCCAATTTCAACGACACCTTGGGGTGCTACAGTCCAAACGAGATCTCCCTTGTTTATCGGATCAAGGTGATGTATTTGAACACCTACATTTCCAGCTGGGTGCACCCCTGAAATCTTATTATGCTGGACATTCTCTGCCTTGGCAAAAAGCTGAGGAATCTCAGCATTCAAATCTGTGTTCAGGTGAATCTTACCTGATGTGAATTTCTTTAAAATATTTATTCCTGCTTGGAAGTATTGTTCGCTGCCTTCGAAAACAAATCCATAATCCGGTGCCAAAGGATGGGAATCAAAAGCCGAGATGAAGATCGCTTTGGGTGTGTCTGAAGGATTTGCAACACACCCATAAGGCCGTTGTAAAATGTTAGGCCAAACGCCTCCTTTTGTCAAAATGGATTGTAGCTGGTCTCGGTCAAGATTGATAATATCTGAGTTCGAGTGAGATTTTGATTTTTCGAATTCAATTTCTTTATCAGCAAGAATTCGAATTTCCATCACCTTTCTTTTCTCTCCTCTTTTGATCTCCGCAATCTCTCCGCTCACAGGTGAACAGAAGAGTACATCTTCAATCGTTTTTTCAAAGAAAATTGGAGTTCCAGCCTTCACATTATCACCTTCATTGACCAACATTTTGGCCATCGTAAGATGATTAAATTCGGCCGGTTTAAGTGCAAAAGTTTCCGGTTGGTCCGTCTCTGAGATTTTGTTCTCTGCCTTTCCGGCTAGGTTTATGTTAAACCCTTTATTCAGCTTTATTGTCTGAGACATGTCTATTACTTGGCGAATCCTCTAAAATCGTGGCAAACTTAACAATATCGGCTCTAACCTGATAAAGATTGATAATAAAAAAGAAAGGCGTTGGTGACTAAAATTGTTCAATTTTTCTACCGTTATTTCCGTTTCAAAATTAACCTGCTTCGGTTACGAATTCATTGTTTTTTATAAAATCAGCAACCTGTTCCATCAACCAGTTAGGCGTTGAAGTTGCACCACATATTCCGACAGAATCTTCAGGTCGTAACAAGGTGAAATCCAGGTCTTTTTCACTTTCTATAAAATAGCTTCTTGGGTTGTGATTTAGACACACATTGAAAAGGGCTTTACCATTGGAGCTCTTCTTCCCTGCAACAAAGAGAATTACATCATGCTTCTGAGCAAATTTCTCCATATTCGGTTCGCGATTAGAAACCTGCCTGCAAATGCTATCGTGTGCATTGAACTCTGTCAATGGAATGGTTCCTTCCCGAACAACTCGCTCTTCAATGATTGATTTTAATTCGTAGAATCCTTTTGTGCTTTTCGTTGTTTGGCTGAAAAGTGTGATTGGGCGAGAAAAATCAATCTTTTCAAGGTCTTCTTCATACATGATGACAATCGCATTATTGTGCGTTTGACCAGTTAAACCCGTTACTTCAGCATGACCGTGTTTTCCATAAATCACCAATTGACCATTGTTTTTTACAGCCATATCGTACGCTACCTTTACTCGGTTTTGAAGTTTCAACACAACCGGACAAGATGCGTCGATCAGCTCAATGTTATTCTCAATCGCTATTTGGTAAGTCTCGGGCGGCTCGCCATGCGCACGAATAAGTACTTTGCAATCTCTCAGGTCCTTTAGATCCTCATGTGAGATAATCCTTAAGCCTTTTTCATGAAGCCGTTTTACCTCCATTGAATTGTGAACAATGTCACCTAAACAATAGAGTTCTTTGCCTTCCTTCATTTCATCCTCTGCCATTTGGATGGCGAACTCCACTCCAAAACAGTACCCTGATTTTTCGTCTATCTCAATCTTCATTGATCTTCTCCTTTGCCAATTGTTCAATTTGAGTAATCTGTTCCTCCAAAGTTATATGTGTTGTATCAATTTCAAGCGCATCATCAGCTTTCATCAATGGGCTATCTTCTCTTGTAGAATCAACCTCATCTCGTTCTTCTAGGTTCCTTTCTATACTCTCAAGCGTTTCCTCAATGCCTTTTTCCAGCAATTCTTTTTGCCGTCTTTTCGCTCTAATACTCATTTCGGCGGTCATGAACACTTTCAGCTCCGCATCAGGAAAAACGACAGTCCCAATATCTCTACCATCCATTACCACTCCTTTATCTTTTCCGATCGATTGCTGTTGATTTACCATTTTCCTTCTAACTGAAGATATCGCGCTCACAATGCTCACATTTTCATTTACAGGTTTTGTCCTAATCGCCGTATCAACATTATCTCCGTTAAGCAAAATGGAATCACCATCAAATTTTATCTCTAACTGGTCCAAGTGATTTTCCACCTGTTCTGCATCTTCTAGGTTTACATCATTGTTCAGCAAGAACAACGTTACTGCTCGGTACATTGCTCCGCTATCAATAAATGTATAACCCAATCTTGCTGCTACTTGTTTGGCCGTAGAACTTTTACCGCATGCTGAATACCCATCAATTGCGATGACAATTTTTTTCAAATCAACAATCTTTTATTGGGCATGGAAGTGGTTTGCCTCGTTTTACCTTTTTCTTGTTCTTTTTATATGAAGTACTTGGACCTTTCCTACAACCCTCCGATCCTATGAGGATAATTCCAAGAAAAAGGATGAATGTGATCTTTGATATTTTCATGATATTCCTAAGACTTCCATTTCTCTATCAACCTTCTTAACCAACCCCTGCAAGACCTTACCGGGCCCACATTCAACAAAACTTGTAGCCCCATCCGCAATCATATTCTGAACGATCTGTGTCCATTTCACAGAAGAGGTCAATTGAAGCACAAGGTTATTTTTAATCGTAGAAACATCGGAATATCCTTTGGCATCTACATTTTGATACACGGGACAACTAGGCTCATTAAAGTCTGTTGTTTCAATTGCAGCTGCTAGTTCCTCTCTTGCAGGTTCCATTAAAGGAGAATGAAATGCGCCACCCACCGGTAAGATCAGTGCTCTTCTAGCTCCTGCTTCAGTAAGTTTTGCACAAGCATCATTTACTGCTTTTACTTCTCCGCTTATCACCAATTGACCCGGGCAGTTGTAGTTTGCTGCAACTACGATCCCATCGGTTTTTTCA
>JANQST010000218.1 GCA_028279155.1 Cyclobacteriaceae bacterium | reverse complement strand
AATTTCAGCAGGATTAATAGAATAGTTAGTGACATCCAGGCGGAATTCGAACTCATTATTTGACAGGGTACCTCTTAGGGCTGTTTCGGACAGGCCATTACTAAATATAAATTCATCATTCTGTTCCAAGCCTTCAGAAGTATTTGATAAGGTACTTACCGCAAGCTCTGACTCCAACACCCAATCTTTGCTCAAAAGGCGCGACCACCTAAGAGCCCCATTCAATGTCCTCCATTCGTAAATGATTCTATCAGAATATCTAAAAAAATCTTTCCCATAAAACCCAGTTAAGAAAAAGCTGTTTTTGTCATCCATTACAAACCGAGAACTGATATTCATGTCTCCAAATCTTGCTGAACTTCTTAGCACATCCTCATCATTGACATAATTCAAAATCCAGTTCACATAAGAGATCCTTCCCCCAACATGGATATCCAACCTATCATCCATCAGTTTACGCTTGATGCCAAGATTGGAGTCAATTAATCCCAACCCGCCATAAACATTCAGCTCTTTTGTTCCCCATTTATTCATCTTCACATCAAGTACGGAAGATGATCGCATTCCATACCTGGTTGGTATGCCTCCTTTGTAGACTGCCATATCAGAAATAAAATCACCATTGAAGACCGAATAAAAACCCAATAAATGGCCGGGATTATAAATGGTGGTCCCATTCATTAAAATGAGGGTTTGATCATTTGTACCACCTCTAACATTAAGGTATGAAGAGCTTTCACCTGAAGCAGCTATCCCAGGCAATGATGTAGCGCTCTTAATAACATCTACATTCCCTAAAAAAGAGGGTAGTTTTTCAAGCTTTTCAAGTCCTATTCTTTGGACTCCTACTGATCCGTCTTCAAATACCTGACCTGATGAATTTCCCTCAATGACGATTTCATCAAGCAAGCGAGAATCCGGAAATAATGAAGTATTAAGGTTACCGGAAGAGTATATCGTCACTAGTTTCTTCACTGACTCAAGTCCTACATAGCTGTACAACAACTCATAATTACCGGGCTTCAAAACAATGCGATAAGTTCCCCGCTCATCTGTACTAGCAGCAAGTTTACCATTTACCTGAATATTGACGCCTATCAATGTCTCGCCAAATTCTCCTGTTACCGTTCCTTCAATAACAGCGTCTGTGCCTTTATCATATTTTTCAGAATCTCCAACTTGTAATGCCTCAATTTGATCTTTCCGGCTCCCCTTGTTATTAAGCAGCAAGTTCCTTTCAAATTCTAACCGATTTGGGTAAATGAAGACAAAAGTGTCATCGTAGACATAAAGCTTCAACCCTTTCTTGATAATTGCAGATCTAATTATCGATAACTCGTCCAGGGTCGAGGATGCATCCACGTAAATAGAGTCTATCCAATTCTCTTTATAGAAGAATTCCCTGCTACCTTCCAAATCCTCCAGGTATTGTTTAAGACCGATCAAGTCCTGGCAAAATGCAACATTCATAATGCTGAATAGCTGCATTAGCAATAGGGTCCTCTTCATACTTTTGAAGTTAGCTAAATTCAGGCATTGAGATTTAAGGAATTACTTTTAACGGTAACATTATTGTGGGAAGAAACACTTACTTATTAGGACAGGCTTTAATTGGTACATATTTTCTTCACTAACATCCTTTTGGCGACCGGCAAAACGGTGTGCTCTAGTGGGAACTTCAGCTTGGTCTCAACCAAATAAGTCGCAGGGTTGGGAAGCTCAGCAAACTGTTTGACTAATTCCAATTTAAGATTCTCATAAGTACGATTGATTTTCTTGAGCTCATTTTTAACAAAGGTTGTCGCCATACTTCTGAACTTCTCCTCAGCGTGTTCAAAAAATGTGAGCTGATATCGATAAACGGCAACATCAATGGACGAATCCTGATTAATTAACAGATAGCCTTCGTCCTCATAAATGGGGGACACCCCGACCGGCTCCATGACGATATTCTCTTCAACAAATTCAAAGAGTTCTTTTCCTTCTTCTAGGGCCTCTTTCATTTTAGGTAGCGCAAATTTTAAGATCTCTTCTATCTGTTCCATAACCTCATCGTCATTGATGATTTTTTTATACGTTAACTGCAGCTTGTCAAAATCCGCTTTGGAGAGAGATTCTGGGAAGTGCTCATACATCATTTTTTTACTCTCCTTCACTTTCACAAGGTTTCGATAGTGAAAGACCAAATCTGCCATAAAAGGATATAATTCTGATTGATTGAACCTTTCTTTCACATCTTTTAAATAAGCAAGTAGAATGTACTTTTTGTATTCGTAATCAATCAATCCCTCAGTTAGCCAATCATGCTTTAATTGTTCCATAAACTCTTTGTTTAGATAATAATACAATCAAAATGTCAGAGAATCCACTGTCAGATCGCCTTCATTGTCAAACTTTTGGGAAATGTCTGCAAAAATGTCAGGAATACTGACAAATAGCCGTATCAAAACCCAATTGGCATACTTAATGATGAAGCGTTAATCCAAATTGAATTCAAACTAAACTATAAACGTTTAACACATGTCAAAATTAAGTTTCAAGCCACTTGCCGACAGGGTTTTGGTTGAGCCTGCGGCAGCTGAAGAAAAAACTGCTAGCGGTATCATTATTCCGGATACAGCAAAGGAAAAACCACAGCAAGGTAAAATTGTTGCGATCGGTACGGGTACGAAAGACGAACCTATTGTTGTAAAAGTTGGAGATCAAGTGCTTTACGGAAAGTATTCAGGTACAGAAGTTACCATCGAGGGGAAAGACTACCTGATTATGAAGGAGTCTGACATCTACGGTATCGTTTAAAAAACTAATCTAAAATTGAAAATCATTTAAAATCATGGCAAAAGATATATTCTTTGATACTGAGGCAAGAGATAGCATCAAGAAAGGTGTGGATGTTCTTGCTGACGCAGTTAAAGTAACGCTAGGCCCTAAGGGACGAAACGTAATTCTAGACAAAAAATTTGGAGCACCTACGGTAACTAAAGATGGTGTTTCTGTGGCGAAAGAAATCGAGTTGAAAGAGCCGATCGAAAACATGGGTGCTCAGTTGGTAAAGGAAGTTGCTTCTAAAACTGCAGATGATGCAGGAGATGGAACAACCACTGCAACAGTGCTTACTCAATCAATTTTTAGCCACGGCATCAAAAATGTTGCCGCTGGAGCTAACCCAATGGATCTGAAAAGAGGAATTGACAAAGCTGTTGCTACAGTTGTTGAAAACCTTAAGAAGCAATCAAAAGGAATTAAGACCAGTGAAGAAATTGCTCAGGTTGCATCTGTTTCTGCAAACAACGATGCTGAGATTGGAGCAAGGATCGCGAATGCGATGGATAAAGTAGGTAAAGACGGTGTGATCACTGTTGAAGAAGCAAAAGGTACTGAAACTGAAGTGAAAACTGTTGAAGGTATGCAGTTCGACAGAGGATACCTTTCTCCTTACTTCGTTACAAACACAGACAAAATGGAAGCCGAGCTTGAAAGCCCATACATTTTGATCTATGACAAGAAGATCTCGAATATGAAAGAACTTCTTCCAATCCTTGAAGCAACTGCTCAAACTGGTAAGCCACTATTGATCATTGCTGAAGATGTGGAAGGTGAAGCATTGGCTACTTTGGTTGTAAACAAAATAAGAGGATCTCTTAAGATTGCTGCGGTTAAAGCTCCGGGTTTTGGTGATAGAAGAAAAGCAATGCTTGAAGATATCGCTGTGTTAACTGGTGGAACTGTTATATCTGAAGAAAGAGGTTACAAATTGGAGAGTGCAACCATCGATTATCTTGGAACTGCTGAGAAAGTAAACATCGACAAAGACAACACTACCGTTGTTAATGGTGCTGGAAAGAAAAAGGATATCGAGGGAAGAATCAATCAAATCAAGCAGCAAATCGAGAACACAACTTCTGATTACGATAAAGAAAAACTCCAGGAACGACTTGCTAAGCTTTCAGGTGGTGTAGCTATCCTTTACATCGGAGCTGCTACTGAAGTTGAAATGAAGGAGAAGAAAGACAGAGTAGATGATGCCCTTCATGCGACAAGAGCTGCTGTTCAGGAAGGTATTGTAGCTGGTGGTGGTGTTGCCCTTATCAGAGCGATCAAATCTCTAGACAAAGTAGAGACTGAAAATGCTGATCAGGCAACTGGTGTTTCAATAGTACAGTCTGCACTACAGTCTCCACTTAGAACAATCATTGAGAATGCTGGAGGCGAAGCTTCAGTTGTTGTCAATGAGATTGCTGCTGGAAAAGGTGATTACGGATACAACGCTGCAACTGGTGAGTATGTGAATATGTTTGGCGCTGGTATCATTGATCCTACAAAGGTGACAAGACTAGCGCTTGAAAATGCGTCATCAATTGCTTCTCTTCTATTGACTACAGAATGTGTAGTTGCTGATGAGCCGGAAGGTGATGCTCCAGCTATGCCTCCAATGCCTCCGGGCGGAGGAATGGGCGGAATGATGTAATTAAATAATTACTTATATACCCAACCCTGTTGCATTGCGACAGGGTTTTTTATTATCCAATAATGGAGGTGAAATGATTGATGAGAAATAGAACATCACTAGGTGTGATATTTCTGCCAGATTTCCATTCTGAATATTGGATCACCAATTGTTTATCCAACATTTTCTTTCCCGTCTTCCGTTGAATGGATTCACAAAATTGAACGGAAAGCTTCAAAACGTCCATCGGTTTAATCTTCCTACCCAGATCACCAATAACTACACTTTCTGTACCTCCTTTATGAAATTTGTTAAAGGTTTTAGAAAGCTTTTTATAGACATCCTGAGGCTTAATCTTTGAATCCTGAGAAGAAGGAAATCTTAAGCTTTTTTCCGAGATATTGTACAACTCATATAGAGCAGGAAGTGTATTTGTGAAATTGAAATGAAAGACATGTTCAGGCTTTATGAATTCGCTATTGGTTTCTACATCAACTCCATCAGAATTGGACTCCAAATACAATTCGTCGAGCTGAACGCCTAGTTTGATCCCAATATGTGAAGTCTCTCTTACCGCATGAAGGTTCCTTTTGACTGTGTTGTCAAGGTTATCCGCTGAATTCACAATTGAGTCCACAATTCTTGAATTCTCTTCCAGTGAATCAAGTCCTTCCTTAAGTGATTCAGTTATTTGATTGATATTTTCAAAGATCTCTTCTAGTGCTTTTGAACTTTGGGATACGCTGTTCGCAATCTCTTCCCCTCTACTTTTCGATTTGCTAGTTACCTCTTTGATCGATTCAGAGGCAGTTAAGCTTTTAGAAGCAAGGTCTCGAACTGATTTGGCAATTACCGCAAACCCTTTACCATGCTCACCGGCTCTTGCTGCTTCTACCGAGGCATTCAATGCCAGTATTGAAGTTTGAGATGAAATGTTCTCTAAGACATCTACAGTTTCCGTTACAGATCGATTATGCTGGTTTAGTTCCTCAATTGATTCTATAAATCCCTGGAGGTCATCAATTCGATTTCTTATGCTGGAGATGTTCTGTCTACCTATTTCATCAATCTTATGAAACCTTGACGTAGATCCATTCAAAATTTCCTGTAACTCTCGCGTAGAAGTTCGGAAAGAATCTACTGACTGCAAATTGCTCGCCGCAAGGTTAGTAAGGCTAACACTTAAGTCAGGAAGGGAAGAACCCGATTGACCTACCTGATCAATTGCTGATCGTAAGTTGGCATTAGTGGTAGTCGTTGACTCTGTCTTTTTTATTTTTCTGAATAAGAAAAAATTAAGGACAAAAGACAGCGATAATGTCGCAGAGATTATCCAGATCATACTTAAGTGGTAACTGGTTATAAAATTTCTAAGATCTTACTACCTGCTGTTCAGAATTTGGGCTGATCATGCAATTATACTGCATGCTAATTTATCAAATGATAATGTTTCGACGGAATGACAAGATTGAGACATTAATTCAATAATTTTTACATTAGTTGCATGAAAAAACAATCGCTCTGGCAAATCGTATTTGAATTCCTTTCTATCGTCTTTGCTGTATTACTAGCTCTTGGGCTCAATTCTTATAAAGAGAACAAAGACTTACAAGAAGAAAGTGAGGTACTCTCTAATAAGATTCTCATTGAATGCGCAAAAAATCTTGGAAAACTTGAAACAGTAATTCAACAGAACCGAGAATTCATGGTTTATTTGGATTCGATGCGAAGACTGGAAAAAGCGGGAGGGTTTGGTTTCAATTTTAGTAATGAATTGCTTTCCAGTAGTGCATGGAAATTCACACAGGTTTCCAAATCGTTCCAGCTGATGGATCAAGAGTTTCTGGATGATGCCACAGAACTTTATGAAATTCAAGCCTACTATATGGAAATTTCGAACCAACTATTCCAGGACCTTGGAACTATGCTGTTACAAGTCGAACGAACTGAGCCAAAAACTATAATCAATACCTGTCATTATTATCTCACTAACATTCTGAGTGTTGCAGATGGACTAAAAAGCACATACGATGAATTTCTTCAGAAATATGAACGTGAAATCGAATAGTAGTTTCTTCGCCAAACCGGTTCCAGTGTCCATGAGGTGCTACAACTGAATTTTTGTCGTTCATCAAATTAGTTATCTTGGCGGTTTAACCAATCCAAAAATGACCTATCTAATCGTTACCCTTGTCTATATTTTGATTCTCACTGGAATCATTATCTACAAAAGTCGGACTATTAAAAATGAGGAAGACTTTGTAGTTGCAGGAAGAAATGTACCAGTTTACCTTCTTGTTGGCACACTCGTTACGACATGGATTGGATCAGGAAGTTTGTTCGGGACAGCCGGACTTTCTTTCCAGGTAGGTTTCGCCGAATTATGGTTCTCCCTGGGTGCCTGGGTGGGAATTTTAGCTGTTTATTTTATTGCTGCCAGGGTAAGAAGAATTTCGCAATATACGCTGA
>JANQST010000192.1 GCA_028279155.1 Cyclobacteriaceae bacterium | reverse complement strand
CCATAATCACAGCAATGTGTTTTGGCAACTTTTGTGGGTCAATATGGTATTCTTCCTGCACGATTTTATTTTGAAAAGGACACAAAAATGGGGCTTTTTTTAGTTAATGAGAATGAAAATCAGGTATTTAACTTCCTTTAACGTGACAGTAGTGAATTATTTGGAACGTAAGGAAATGGACAAGGAATATTGAACAGAATTACACTAAATGAAATTCCGGTGTAGAAATACCAATCGTCATCTTTAGAGTTTCCATATTGATAATCTTTTATCGTCTGATCTCCGTCAGAAATTCCATCTAAATAATCATAAAAAGTCTTTCTTGCTCCGGCCTCAAAACCAATGCTATATTTTTTTGCCACCAGGTATTTGAAGCCAAAACCAACTGGTAATACAGGTTGAATTTTGCCAACACCACTATTGGCTGGAATATCACCAACACTCATAACCCCAAATCCACCAAATACATACGGTGACCAATCTCTTTGTGAGCCTTGGCTTTTGAAATCAAAAAAGTGATATTCAAAAACAGATGAAAACTCAAGAATTGAATTACTGAAGGAATGATCCCTTTGAACTGCGAAAGCATCAATGGGGGTTTCCGATCCTTTTGCCTTTCCTATGGTGGCTGCTAGCCTAAGTGTTACGATCTCCGAGAAGTTCATTCTGTAATAGACAGAACCAGCAAGAGTGCTAGTACCAAAATCATACCCTCTTACAAGATCTCCGGAATAGTTCATGAATCCTGGACCACCACCAAATTCGATGAATTGTGAGCTAGCTGAAAGCCCAAAAAGTACCAGTATTGTAAAAAGGAATTTCCTCAAGAATTACCTGAATTTAGCGCTTCTCTTCGGAGCCTTACTGAGAAAATATCTGACTTTCAATGAGGTAATGAAGATCATGTCGTTGTTGTCTGGATTTCCTCTTACAGAATCATCAAAACCTGCTCCAATAAGAGTAGAAGAGTTGAATCCAGTATTGAAGTTGTTAATTTGCAATCCACTAAGATCTCTTGTATCCCCCTTAAATGAGGTCGCCTCTGCAGATCGATCAGACATAATACGTGCTAACGGATCAGTGAATCGATCAAGGTTCACATACTGTGTGCTCACGTCATCAATGTAATCTGTAAAAAGGTATCTGAATCCAAATTCAAGACTCGCATTCAAATTCGTGCCGGGCAACCTCATTGTTGCCCCAACCGCTATTGGAACAGAGAATTCAACCTTGCTGTATGGTTCAGCAACTCCTAAATTTTGTCCCTCTGTTCCCAAATCTCTCAAGCTAACCCACTCTCCGGCTTGCGGAGCTGCTGGAGTTCCAGCACTTTGATAGTCCAGATCTGGAACTTGTCCTTTAGGATCATGAAGAAATACAGCTCCCCCTATAAACAAGTAGGCATTAATTGGTTGTCGTTGCTCGATTCCACCATAATTTGGCAAAAGAGAAATTTCTACACCTGCCTGAAATTCCATGATGTCGTTTCTAAAACTAAGATTCCTGGCATAACGCGGTATGCTGGCTTCAGCAGTAGGATCTGCAGAAAAATCGTCAGCAGAAACTCTGACCCAGTTTATACCCGCTCGAAATCCTACTGAATGATGAAATTTATATCCCGCCTCAAAACCAAATCCCGGTCGGGTAAAAGAAATATCAGTACTTGCTGCTTTGTTTACGGGAGCCAAATCCCCAAAGTAATTGCCTGCATTCAGTTGAGCTCCAAAGAACAGGTAAGGGTGAAATCTTCCATAGCCTCGCTGGCCTCCTTTGTAATGAGAAATCTTTTTGTTCGTCTGTCTTCTCCTTTTGTATTTGTTTTTCCGCTGAGCATCAACATTATCAGCAATGCCTAGCATAAGCAGCGTAAGGACGAATATTATTAGGCTTCTCATTTTCATGACTACAGTCTTAATAACACAAAAATAGTTTTTTGATTGTACTTGCGTAACAAAAAATGGCACTTTCCCCTGTAAACTACCATCAATTTGTCGCTCTCGCTAAGAATTTAATCGAAATTTAGCAGTTAATTCCTTTTGTCAAAACCCCAACCCAGCTTATTTCTTATAGTATCCGGGAAGCTATTTCCCTCTATTCGTATGATTTTGGCATGAAAGGAGGCCTTGCTTATTTTCAATTCCACATCACTTTCGATTGTCTCTGACCTGGAATCCATCGATATTAAAAAGCTTCGATTGCGCGTTTCAATCTTGAAGGTGAGTTCGGAATCGTCAGAAACAATAAGCGGTCGCACATTCAAATTGTGCGGACTTACAGGAGTAATCACAAAGTCTTTCGCATCTGGCATCATCAGTGGACCGCCACAACTAAGTGAATAGCCGGTAGAGCCTGTGGGTGTAGACACCATGAGTCCATCTGCCCAATACGTATTTAAGTATTCACCGTTGATGTAACATTTGATCATGATCATTGACGAAGTATCCTTTCTTAGGATAGCACACTCGTTCATCGCGTACGATTTACCCTCAAACAGGTCTTTCGATGATTCCAAGGAAAGCAAAGACCGCTTCTCAATCGTGTAGCTTCCTTTAAACAAAAGGAATAGTGACTCTTTTACATACTCCTTTGCTATTGAGGCCAAAAAGCCTAACCGACCCATATTGATTCCCAATATTGGAACCTCACTTTTCCCAACGATCAGTAATGACTCCAAAAAGGTACCGTCGCCACCGAGACTGAATACCACGTCAAAACTGGAATTGACTTCTTCTACTACTAATAGACCATCATCAACAAGATCTTGATTTTTTTCCTTGAAAATATTGGTTACAAAAATTTCAGACCCTTCATTATTTAGTCGATCAATGATCTGATTGACGTATTTTTTGGAGTCTTCCTCGATTGCAAGACCATGAAGAACAACCCGTTTCATCAGGTATTCAAATATTTCATGAGTAATCCATATCGTTCCTCTTCATCAAATGATTTGTCTTCTGTGTTAAAAGAGGAAATGACCTGATAGCCGCTTTTATTGAGACCATTCGAAATCTGATTTACTTCCTGACCATTGATGCGAACGACGATCTCAATCTGTGAAGCGTCATCGTTATTAGGTCGAACGTTGGCTCCCAGAACAATCGACCCATTCATTTCAACAATCCTTGAAATGTCGGATAAAGAATAATCTTTGAGAGAAGTTTGAAGGATGATAATTGCACCTTCAGAATTGACAATGGCTGTTTTCGAAAATTCACGAAGGATATCATCCCGAAGCACAACACCTTTAAATTCTTCATTTTCAATAACTGAAACTACATCCATCTGATTTTCAGATAGTACTTTCAGAATGTCGTAGTAGTGTTTCCATGGAGCAACGATTACTGATCCATTGATCAATGGGTATGAGCCCACATCCGGATACATGATTTCCGAGTCATATAGTAATTCTTCAGAGACATATCCAAGCAGTTTACTATTGTCAACGATCGGGAGTTCTTTGACTCTGAACTCATCCATCCATTGCTTTGCTCTGGTAATGTCATCAGAGGGCTTAAGAGGCGGAACCATATAATTTATGAGCTGCTCAGCAATCATCCTTATCTGAAATTTATCAAATTTAATTAACCAACATTGTCAATACCGAATCCTTCGAAGTAGGAAGGTTATCCATGGTATCAATTAAATCCCTAATTAGTGGGATCACTCCACTTAACCATTCAAAGACTGTCGGTCCTATACCAACAATATACGGGAAAATTACTGTATCATCTGAATATCTATCCACAAGATCTACACCAACTGATTCGATCACCCAAAAAATGATACTAAGTATAAAAGCTGATTTTAGAATACCAGCAACGGCCCCAAAAAAGTTGTCCACTGTTCCTAACAGCGTGAAGTCAACCACATTCTTTATGGACCTTGCCGCCAATCTTATTAAAAAGCTTAGCAATACAAACAGTAGGATGAATACTACGATTGCTATCAGATCAAAGAAGGAGCTTGAACCAAAAAGAGAAAGAGTAACAGGTATCGTGAACTCAAGTGCAATGAAAAGACCAATGAAGAAGGCAAAAAACGAAAAAATTTCAACAATGAAGCCGTTTCGATAGCCTTTCAATGCTCCTAATCCCAGGAGAACAAGAAGTATAATATCAAATAGACTCAATTTAACTAAGCAGTTTTTTGGCTAGCGTTGATATCATTTTCCCGTCTGCCTTCCCAGCTAATTTCTTTGTAGCAGCACCCATCACTTTACCCATATCCTGTGGCCCCGAAGCTCCAACCGCAGCAATTACCTGCTTCACTTCCGCTTCGATTTCTTCTTCACTCAATTGTTCAGGAAGAAAACTCTCAATAATCGCCAACTCTGACTTTTCCGTAGCAGCAAGATCATCTCTTCCTTGCTCTTCGAAGATCTGAATAGAATCTCGTCTCTGCTTGGCTGCCTTAGTCAGTAATTTCATTTCTGTGTCCTCAGAAAGCTCTCCTCCACTGCCTTTTTCGGTTTCGGCCAAAAGGATAAGTGATTTTATGGCCCGCAATGCTCTCAGCTTGTCTTTGTCCTTGCTAAGCATCGCTTGTTTAATCTCTTGTTCTATGGTTGACTTTAAACTCATGATCTGGTATTTGTCTACAAATTTATATGTGGATAGAGCACCAACGCCCAATTCTCTTTTATTATTTAAAAGCTGGTAGGATCAAATCACTTCAAATGGTGTAATGATTTTATCCAATGTAATGTCCCAATCTTCTGACTGAATCATTTCGTCAAGCGTCGGAGACAAACTTAACCCCACTTTCAGTGCTGAAGTTTCCTTTAGCAGCCGATCATAATAACCTCCACCATACCCTATTCGGTTCCCATTCTTATCAGAAGCCAAAAGCGGCACAAGAATCAAATCTGCTTTGTCAATATTCGCAGGCATAGCCTCTTCCGGCTCAGGTATGCCCAGGTTGTTCTTAACCAACCTTGTATCTTCTTTTAAAGAAAAATGTTGGAGGGTTTTGTCGTTGAAATTCGTGACGGACGTCATAAGTTCATGGCCAGATTTTCTTAAATCGGAAAACATACCACTCAAATCGGGCTCATTGTTCCGCTCCATAGCCAAAAAAGTATGGATCGTTTTATAGTTACCTGCTCCAATAAAAGTCACGAGGTTTTGGCACAACAAGGCATTCCGTTTCTCATAGACATTAGTGTCAAGAATTCTCCTGTACTCGAGAAAGACTTTACGCAGTAGCTTTTTGGTGATTGGATTCATTTACCTC
>JANQST010000164.1 GCA_028279155.1 Cyclobacteriaceae bacterium | reverse complement strand
AGTGAAATTGAGTAATTGGGGGTCGAAGGTAAAAAGCGGAAGAGCACGAGGGCTTAGCTTCTGTGAGCGTAGTGCGATTACAGCCTGCGTTTGTGAAATCTCTCTTGATAAAGACCTTATCAAGGTTGAAAAAGTTTGGATGGCCTTGGATGCTGGGTTGATTGTACAACCAAACAATGCAGTAGCTCAAACCGAAGGAGGTATCATCATGGGACTTAGCAGTGTGCTTAAGGAACGAATCTCACTAAAGGGAGGTGCTGTTGAACAATCTAACTTTCACGACTATCCACTTCTGCGGAACAGCGAGTCACCAGATTTGATTGAGGTAAAAATGGTCGAATCCCCACTGCCACCAACAGGGATCGGGGAAGCTTCATTACCTGCGGTCGGGGGGGCAGTAGCAAGTGCATTTGCAAAATTGACTGGAAAGAGACTCTATCACCTGCCTTTTACGCCTGACCGTGTGAAGGAAGCATTATCAAGTTAAATGGAGTTATCTTCTTGAGCATTCACTAGCTCAGGTCAACTTTGGAATAATTCATTTTACCAATTAATTGTAAAGTGAGGAAAGCTGTTCCGTAATAGGTAGGAAAACTATCTATTATGAAAAAGATCAATTTTATTTTTCGGTTGATAAAAAAACTTATTGGTTGTGGGGTGGTGTTGCTGTCCTTTTCCATGGTCTCAGCTCAATCTGGAAGCTTGTTGCCTTCAGAAGTTCTGGCGCTGATGTACCTTGAGGTGAATGAAAACCCGGGCAAAGAACGAATCGAAAATACACGACGATTTGGAGAGCGTGTGAAAACGGAGAACCTTGATCTGAAAGAGCAATACCTGCTCGGAGAAGTCTACTTCTGGAACTTTCTTCCAAAAGAATCAAAAGAAGCTTTTTCAAAAGTACTCGATTCCAATTCTGTGTATGCTAATGCTGCTCGACAAAGAATATGGATCATCAACATTAATGCGTTCGGACTCTTTGATGAAGTGGAAAACGACCTGAAAGATTATATGGAAAATGTCTCAGCCGACGCATCCGATCGGTTTGGAAGCTCATTTGGTATTTCGCTACTAGCTAGAAAATATCTAAAGGATGGAGATCATCAAAAACTTGTGGATCTGATTGATAAAGAGCTGGATCGCTTGGATTTCACTGGTGCCTATACTTCTTTTCTGCTTCCGGTTAGATATGCTAATTCCTATCTGGAAGTTGGTAAACAAAAAGATCTCCATAAAAAACTGAAGAAAATAAGAGATGGGTTAAGCAAAACTTTACTTAGCCGAAAAGATGCTATACCTGAAAAAGATTTTAAGCATACAGAGTATTGCAGCACAGTCAACAATATGCTTACTGCTGCTACAGAGAAACTGGGGTATTCCCAACTGAGTGAGAAATACGAAGGTTTGATTGAGCGTATTGATCAGTACCTCACGAATGAGGAAGGTTAATCAATTATAGCCATATTTTGTGCTATGTCTTTGCATATCTGAAAGTGAGTTATTCTTTAATGAAGTCCGCTTTGAACTGCCTGGGAGTAACACCCGTTTCCTTTTTGAAGGCGGTGTAAAAAGAAGATGAAGTATTGAAGCCTGCATTATAGGCAATCCCTTCGATGGTGATGTTGTCGTTGCTTTGCCGGAGGAGTTCTTCTTTTATTTCGTTTACCCTAAAATGATTGAGAAATTCAGGAAAAGTCTTCTTGTAAAGTTTGTTGATCACTACCGAAACAACATAATCCGGCTGATTGATCAGGCTTGAGAATTTGCTTAAGGTGAGTTTTGGGTCTCTGTAAACTTTTTCCTTGGTAAAATGTCGCTCAATGAGTAACTGAACCTGTTTTGACTTTTCATTGGATACCACTTTGGTCGAATTTCCTTTCCCATTCCTGATTGTAAATATGGTAAGCTGATAGTTGATCCAATACAAGATGAATGAAGACAAGATCATTCCTGAGAGGTATGCCTCCATCGTTTCTGAAAAGACTTGTAATGCAAATGTCCCCCAAATGAGGGTCAAACCAACGAGCAGGCATTTAATGAGCGTGACGTCCTTGCTGCGAGTTAAATCACTTCTAACCAGAAAAAGGATCCAGGAATAGGCGATATAAATCGTCATTACGAAAATGGCAATCTGGTTGACAAAAGAGAGAAAGTCTGCACTCCAACCTCTAACTGAGGCTGCTGTTATCATGGGTGGCAAAAAATGAATTAAGTCATACGTCTTGAATTCTGAGTTTTGAATTTTTGACCTAACCAACAGTAAGAGCAAGGGACCAATTGCTAATTTCCCGGAGAGGCCAAAAGCTTCCACTAAACCAGGTAAGTATTGGAAAATATAATAAAGTATTGATTCGCCAATGCTTAATGAAAGTGCAACAAGAAGTAATACAATGAGAATATCAGCGTATGATCTAAATGGCTTTTTTCTCAGAAAAATAAAAGCGAGAAAGAGGCCGTTAGCAATCGCTGTGAAACAAAAAGAGGTAACCAGAATTTTGATCAGGTCAGGGTCCAGATTCATTGAGTTTGAGAGTTCCTTAAAGATTATGAACGAAAAAATGAAGGTCAATAACCTATTGAAGGCAAAAAACATTCTCCATATTCCTTGAATCGAAGTGTAAGGAGAGCGTTTCTTTACGTTTACTTTTACTTACATCTTAACATTATGGTCCCTTAATTGAAACAATCTTTCTTGAATAAAACTTACAATTGGAGATGAGAAAAACACATTCATATTCGCTTTGCCTGATTTTTTTACTATCACTTGTTGGATGCTCATCAACGCAGGAAACCTATGATCGGTTGCCCTATCAAATTGAACCTTTAAATGAGAATTCTTCTAAGCGCATGGTTTTGAGGATGTCAATGAACAATGACTCGCTGGGTTATTCGGAGTTGTCCTACTCGGTAACTGATGACAGTATATTAGTTGTTGAAGATACAAAAGTGCTTGTCGATGGAACTGTTCTGGAAGAAAAGATTGTAACAGTTCTGAATGCAGACTACACAGTCAAATACAACGAGATTACAGGTTCCTATTCCGGGTTTCCTATTGATGTGGTGTACAATTGGAAGGACAATCAAGTGGTTGGGTATTCAAAATTTCCAGACCATCCAAATGTTCCGGTTATTAATGTAGATACAATTGCCGCTAAGCATTTTGAAAGAATGACCTCCGTTTTGTTCTTCCCGCTGCTACTACCCAATTACGATGAATTTAGTGCTTCCTATTCACAGTTTAACACACAATCAGGTGGATTTAATTCGATTAATTTGGAAGCAAAAAGTAACCAGGTATTTGGTTCAGCTAGTACAAATGTTAATGTTGTGAACTTAAGTGGTGGAGTCGCTGAACAAATCCTTTACATATCAAATACGAAACCAAGAGAGATCATCGGAATACGTTTTAAGAAGTTACCCTGGGAATATGATCTGATTGAATCGAATTAGCTCTAACTCGATTCTTGATAGCATGGGATTAGGTTATTTGAAAACACTTCCAATGTTTTCCCGAATCCGGACAATGCAAAGCTTTGTTTTGTTTAAACAATTATTTTCTTATTGCAGGTAAAATGCAACTATATTCGTTTTGATTCGTATTAAACCTGCAATTAGAAAATAATGAGTACCAGAAATAACATTGGAGAATTCGAAGAAATCGTAATGCTTACTGTTGGCATCCTGAGTGAAGGGGCTTACGGGCTCGCAATCAAAAAGGAGATTGAAACAAGACTCAACAGGAAAGTCAGCATGGGAGCTTTGCACACCGGGCTTTATCGATTGGAAGATAAAGGTTTGCTTACCTCCAGGCTTGGTGAAGCTACTAAGACAAGAGGCGGGAAGCCCAAACGATATTTTTCTGTTACTAATACTGGACAGATAGCACTCAAGGAAATGATGGATACACGAAAAAGCCTATGGGATAATATTCCTGAAGGTGTATTTCAGGTATTCTCGACAAAGTAAGAATGAAGCAGCCGAATCGCTTTTTGAGAGGAGTCCTTAGCCTTTGTTGTCCTGCAAGGAGGTTAGACGATGTGCAGGGTGATTTCGAAGAGCTATTCATGGAAAGAGTGGGCGAGAAGGGACGATTCAAGGCGAACTTTTATTTTCTAATGGATGCATTTTCATTAATTCCATTAAAACTTTCAAAACGCTCAAATACTATGGGATCACTTTTCAGATCATATTTCAAATTGGCCATTCGGCATTCATGGAAAAACAAATGGTCCATGTTAATCAACATTGTAGGTCTTAGCTGTGCCATTGGGGTATGTATTTTCGCCTACACGTTCCAGGCGTTCAACATTGAATTCGATTCTTTCTATCCAAACACAGAAAGAGTCTACCGCATTCATGCGATGACAATAGAAAACAACAGGGTGCGAAGAAATGAACTATCGCCTCTGGCTATGGATGACAAACTTCGGAATGAAATTAGTGGGATAACAAAAGTGAGTAGTTACAATGATCGTACGATGACGATCAAGAAGGGATCTGAATATTTTGAGGATGGAGTTGCAGTTGTTTCTCAAGATTTCTTTGAGATGTTTGAAATACCACTTTGGTATGGCTCCTTGTCAGATTTGGGAAAACGTCCGATAGTGTACCTCACGAAACCTTCAGCAAAAAAATATTTTGGCAATGAGGTAGCGTTGGGTGAAGAATTGACCATTTACCTCAACAACACGCAAAAACTAGAGGTAATCGTTGGTGGAGTTTTCGAGAACCTTCCACTGAATACGAGTTTCTATTTTGGTGTTCTTATTAGCAAGAATGACTACTTCAATGCGCTTGGTATTGACGAAAATAATTGGTCCAATCGTACCTATGTAGGTCATTACCTGGAAATCGATCATGAACAGAAAGATGCAATAACAGAGATAATCAATTCCTATATACAGCAACAAAATGAGGGGCATGAAGAATTCAAAATGGATCGTTTTGAGCTTGTTCCTTTTAGAAGTTCACTTGTGTCGGAAGATGAATTGTGGCGTGCCTATGCCAACGACCGACTGCCGATTTCAGCAACAATGATTATCAGTGTATTGGCATTATTGATATTTTTTGTTGCCTGTTTCAACCTTGCGAATACATCAATGGCCTTAATCGCAAAGCGACTAAAAGAGATCGGCATAAGGAAAACGCTTGGTTCAAGGGGGAAACAGATCTTCATCCAGTTTTTATTCGAAATAGGGCTTATCAGTGTCATCGCCTTTGTGTTTGGTATGATGATGTCCAACAGCATTTCCGATGGATTTATGAGCCTTTTTGATGGCGAATCTTTTTTGCTGCAAGATGTGAACCTGGTGGGCATAACAATTTTCACGGCTTCATTCCTGCTGTTCACAACATTGATTGCCGGTTTGCTTCCAGCGTTGTATGCCTGGAAATTTCAGCCAGTGGCTATTCTTCGAAAATCTGTTAAACTGAAGGGGGTCAGCATACTCAACAAAACATTGACGGTTGCACAGTACAGTATTTCAATTACGATATTAGTGACAGCAATCAGCTTTTCTCTAAATACGGATTTCCTCGATCGATTGGAATTAGGCTATCAAAA
>JANQST010000151.1 GCA_028279155.1 Cyclobacteriaceae bacterium | reverse complement strand
CCTCTAATTCATTGTTCTCATTGTAGGGGAGTGGTGTGATTCCCGCATCTTCGACAATTTCCAACCCGCGCGGATTGGCATATCTTCCTCCATCCGGATCATAAAAAACATCAAACTCCAGATTTCTAAGCCCAAGTGCCAACTGTTCCTCTAGCGGTATATGTTCGTATTCAAGTCCACTTGATAATGAGGGATCAAACTGATCAATGAAATTAAGGATAGGTTCTTCAACCGCAATCTTGTAGCTATTATGACTTCCTATCACCTGGATATCATTCAGGCACAAACAGCCATCATCTCCGGGGCCAGGAGTATCATCTGAGTTATCTGACGTGCATGATGATAGAAGGAGCACAAAGAAAAGAGCTCTCCAACACAATATGTAAATTCGATTACGACTTAGAAGCATTCTATGAAAATAACAATTACGGATATATTCACCCTTCGTCACATTAATTAAACAACACCAAAAAGATTCACGTTGACTAGAAAAATTGAATTCCTATGTATAAAGCAATAAGCTGTTTTCTGTTCTCTTTTCTTTTTTCCACTCAACTTCTCGCAGTTGAAGAACGCATTATCAGCAGTGAAGTGTTGGGATATAAACTGAAGTATTGGGTACACGTACCAGATGGAGTTACTGAAGCCATGCCAGTATTATATGTAACTGATGGTAACGGATATAAAAGGAATGGATTGGTTGAGACTTCAAACTCACTCGTCAAAAGAGGAAAGGTTGACCCACATATTATCGTAATGGTATCGGCAGTTGATCCGGATAATTCATCGTTAAACAGGAGAAACAGCCAGTTTTTGTGCAATCCTAATTATGTAAGATTTTACAAGGAAGAACTAATTCCAGAAATTGACCGTCGATACAATACAATAAAAGAGCAGAAAGGTAGAGGTATTCTGGGTTTATCCTTTGGTGGATTAAATGCCATGTATTTTGCAATTCAAGGTAGTGACACCTTTAGAAATATTGGCATTCAATCGCCAGCTCCTCATCCATGTCCAAGCATTTATGATGACTTCAAAAAGTCTCCGAAACTTCCCATCAATATCTTTTTAAGTACCGGAACAGTCAATGATAAAGCAACTGCTACCCGAGAATTTAAAGATATACTCGTTGAAAAAGGGTATGAGTTCATCTATTTGGAGGTTGCTGAAGGTCACAATTGGAAAAATTGGAGGCCAATGCTTGGAGATATTCTCATAACGTTTTACGGAAAATAGAAATTGAAATAAGTTTTCTTCTACGATCAGGAAACATATTTATTAGTTCTACGTTAAGGAAAGAAATTAGCTTACCATGAAAAATTATTTAGGTGAATTCGAAGAGTTGATATTGTTAACGATCGGGGTGCTCGGAAACGAAGCGTATGGTGTTGGAATTAAAGATGAGATGCATGAGCGCACATCGAAAAAACCAAGTATTGGTGCACTACACACTGGTTTGCAGCGATTGGAAACTAAGGGTTATATCGAATCATGGGAGGGAGGAGCGACTTCCGAACGTGGTGGAAGAAAAAAAAGATACTATAAGTTGACAAATCTTGGAATGGAGACCTTGCAGAAAGCGCATGAGATAAGGAATGAAATGTTTAATGACTTGACAAAACTTGCATGGAATGGATAACTCAGAAAACAGTAACGGAAGTTTCTTAAGACGTTTGAGCTATAGGATGATAGAATGGCTATCGCCAGAGCTTGCAGAAAATGTAAAAGGTGATTTGGAGGAAATGTACATTCGTCGGCGAAAGAAGAAGGGAAAGTTTATTGCAGAGGTATTCCATTTTTTCGAATCCATTTCATGTATCAAGATGATTAGGAATAAAAAGAGAATGAACCTCTTGCCCTTTCCCGGTACTGGAGCTCAATTCAAAATGTCCTGGAGGGTTCTTGTTAAGAATCGAAGCTATGCGTTGATCAATGTTGCAGGGCTTTCGATCGGGCTAATAGCATCCCTTTTCATTTTTCTATATGTGAAAACAGAATACACGTATGATCAATACCACAGTCAATCGCACAACATCTATCGGGTTGTTTATGATTTAACAGAAAGAAATGAAAAACTTCCCTGGGCCATTGCCAAAGGGAAATGGGCTCGAATGATACGCGAAGAATATGCCCAGGTTGAAAACTATGTGAACGTTACGCCAACATGGGGCAGCAAATCATTGATGAAGTCTGAAAAAATTACTGAAGGTGTATATGAGGATGGTTTTGTATGGGCTGATTCGTCGCTTACTTCAGTTTTCGATTTTCAATTTTTGACCGGAAATCCGGAAACTGTGCTTGATGATCCTCACTCAATCATTATTTCAGAGCCAATTGCGATAAAGTATTTTGGGGATGTATCATCAGCGATGGGAAAAACACTCACCAGGGATAACGTAACGGATTACAAAGTAACGGGAGTTTATAAGCAAATGCCTTCCAATTCTCATTTTCATGCAAAAATGATTGCTTCACTCTTGACCGGTAATACGCTGGAGGACCGAGACAATTACTGGAGCTATGGATATGTGCTTTTAAATGAACATGTGGATCCTGTGATCATCAATGAAGAACTTCCAATATTGGTTCAAAGCCATATGCCAGAAAATTCAGTATTAAAAATATGGTTACAACCTCTGGAGGAAATTTATTTGGAATCTAATTTGATGTACGAGTTTGAACCTGTTGGAAATCTAACTACAACACGATTATTATCTGGTGTCGGCATTTTCATTCTTTTAATTGCTTGCATCAATT
>JANQST010000148.1 GCA_028279155.1 Cyclobacteriaceae bacterium | reverse complement strand
ACATCACTCCTTTATAGGATAACATTGCACGAACGGTGTCAGTAGGCTGAGCGCCTTTCATAACCCATTCGAAGGCTTTGTCTGAATTAAGATTAATTGTTGCAGGATCGGAATTTGGATTATATGTTCCAATTTTTTCAATAAAGCGACCATCACGTGGTGCCCTGGAATCAGCCACTACTACATCGTACATGGCCATTTTTTTGCGTCCTCGACGCGCTAGTCTAATTTTTACTGGCATATGTTCTTCTTAATTGCGGAACACGTCCGCTTTAAAGGTTTTAAAAATGGAGCGCAAATATAATGGTTTAGATTAAATAATTGACCTTAAGAGACAAAGAAACATGAAGCCGCAATTCAGAAGGTTAAAACTAATTCTCGCACCTTTTTATCGAAATCTTTTGTAGGAATGTCAAGTAATTCTTCAACTGCCTTTAGATAATCAAGGATATAGTTTTCTTTCCCACAATTGATCAACCTTAATATCCCATCTATTCCCACCTTCTGCTCTACTTCATTTGCCAATAAGCCTGAAATTACAGATCTGACAGAGACCTCAGCTGCAAGATCAGATAATATCTTCTTGTTTTCTTTAAACATTGAAAGCAAATCATCATCTGGATTATCTATCACATACTCAGAAAGGGAGTTAATCATTCGATCAAACGTGATCATTTCACCCTGATCGTCTGTATAGTAAGCATTACCCCATAGATAGGCAATCCCTTCCTCTGATATCCAATTTCTTGTTTTCGAACTGTTTATTTCACCTGAGTAGTAATGAAAAATGTCATGTGAAAAATCCTCGTTATTCATGATGGAACATATAAGGTTATCATATATCCCAAAGCCGTTTCTAATCTGACCCGATCGGCTTTTTGAATATGAAATCCCAAGTAGCCTTAGTACTTCTTGTTCATTATCACACATATAGAAAGAGAATTCTTCTGGACTTAGTCCTAGTTTATTAGCTATCACATTGTTCTTTTTATTAAACAATTTAGCTCGTGATGATACCAGACTATCTTGATAGTAATAATTGATCTTTCCGACTTTCTCGTGCTTCCATTTTTGTGTGTGGTAAAAGAGCGGACATGAAAGTTTGATTTTGCTATCAATTTCTTCTGCCAGTAAGTCAATAACGTATGCAAGTCGAACGTCTGAACCTTTTTCAAGAATTGCGATGGAAGCAAAATATTTGTTCTTATCGATCGGATAAAGATTAATGAGTTGAGCTGTTTTATCCGAGTTTGAGGTCTCACTGTTAAATTCAGGAGTTAAATACCTGTTAAGTATAGCCTGCGTCAAATTAGAACGACGAGTATCGAAAAAGTAAGAATTCAAGTTACCGCTGGTAATCTGGTTATAGAGGGAATCTAAGGTCAGAACAATTTTCGGATAAACGGGATCGATGCTTTTTAAAAGTCTGTCAGATACCATCAGGCTATTCTGTCCATAAGACATTGACAGGGCACATAAAATGCCAAGGAAGACAAGGTTCTTTTTCATAGTTAATCATTATTTAAGCCAAAGACGACTATCGATTAACTATGGTGAACTGTCTGAGGAATGAAATTTAAGACATCCAAATAAAAAATAGTGTTAATGAATGTATAATGTTTTCGGAATGACCTGTTAATAGGGCGCTGAGTTATGTATTTGTATAATCGGATATACGATTTTCAAAGAAACTTAAAGTAGCATACATTTGTTTAGAACCCATAGAGAAGATGGACAAATATTCATATATCGCCAATGCGCATGGCAATTACCTGGATGACTTATTCAAGGCTTACAAAGAAGATCCTGAAAGCATAGATGAGTCCTGGAAAAAGTTTTTCGAAGGATTTGAATTTGCCCAAGAGAATTATGGTGAAGGCGATGCACAAATGGCCACCCCCAAGGAGATGGCAGTTAGGAACTTGATTTATAGCTATCGTTCCTTTGCTCACTTAATCTCAAATACCAATCCGGTTAGGGAACGACGCAAGCATGTTCATAAACTATCATTGGAGGATTTTGGGTTGTCAGATGCGGATTTAAACACCGAATTTGAGGTTGGAAGTGAAATTGGACTGGGTAAAGCCTCACTTAAATCGATTGTCGATAAGTTAAAGAAAGTGTATTGTGGACCTATCGGATTCGAATATTCACATATTCGTGATTCGGATATTCAAGAGTGGTTAAGGGCTAAGTGTGAAAACGAAGGTGCGAATATTGATCCCCCTATTGAAGGCAAGCAACGAATACTTTCTAAGCTAAATGAAGCTGTTGTGTTTGAGAATTTCCTGCATACGAAATTCTTAGGTCAAAAAAGGTTTTCCCTTGAAGGAGGTGAGAATACGATCCCCGCACTTGACACAATCATTAATAGATCTTCGGAGCTAGGTGCAGAAGAAGTAGTAATTGGAATGGCACATAGAGGCCGTTTGAATGTGTTGGCAAATATCATGGGCAAGACATTCGAGGAGATTTTCAGTGAATTTGAAGGAAACATGGAGGTAGATCTCACCATGGGAGACGGTGATGTAAAATATCACTTAGGTTATTCATCCTATATGGAGACCACAGGTGGGAGGAAAATCTATGTTAAACTTTCCCCAAATCCGTCTCACCTGGAAGCTGTAGATCCAGTTGTGCTTGGATACACCAGAGCACAGATTGACGATGAGCACCGTGGAGATATGGCAAAAGCTGTTCCTATCTTAATTCATGGGGATGCAGCGGCTTCCGGCCAGGGTATTGTTTACGAGTGTATTCAGATGTCGATGCTGGATGGATATATGACTGGGGGGACTATTCATTTTGTGATCAATAACCAGGTAGGATTCACTACTGATTTTGGCGATAGCCGTTCAAGTATTTACTGTACTGACCTTGCAAAAATTGTAGATGCTCCTATCCTTCACGTGAATGGTGATGATGCCGAAGCTGTAAATTTTTGTGCAAACCTTGCCATCGAGTACCGTCAGAAATTTAAGAAAGATATTTTCATTGACATGCTGTGTTATAGAAGACATGGGCATAATGAAAGTGATGAGCCAAAATTCACGCAACCAAAGCTTTATAATGCAATAGCAAAGCATCCTAATCCGAGAGAAATCTATGTAAAGCAATTGACTGAGCGGAAGGTGCTTGATGATGCTGCAGTACAAAAGTTGGATAAAGATTTCAAGGCACAGCTCCAGGATCACTTAAATGAGATCAAACAGCGACCGTTGCCTTACAAGCCGCAAAAAATTGAGGAAGAGTGGCATCATTTGAGAAGGTCAATAGGAAAAGATTTTGATGGCTCACCAGACACAAGCATTTCTGAAGCAATGGTCAAGAAAATTGCTAAGGCAATTACGGAGGTACCAAAAGGTTTCAAGCCACTTCGTCAAATTGAAAAATTATTAAAGGATCGAAATACGAACTTCTTTGAAAAACAAGAACTAGGTTGGGCTGATGCTGAGCTACTTGCCTACGGTTCTATTCTGGCTGATGGTAAAATTGTTCGGATGTCAGGTCAAGATGTAAAAAGAGGGACATTCTCTCATCGACATGCCTACTTTTTTGATTCCGTCACAAACGAACCCTATAGTGGCCTAAATCAAATTGATTCGAAGCAAGAACCTTTCAGAATTTACAATTCCTTACTTTCAGAATATGGTGTGCTTGGGTTTGAGTACGGCTATGCAATGGCAACTCCTAATGCACTGGTAATTTGGGAAGCGCAATTTGGAGATTTTGCAAACGGAGCCCAGATCATGATTGATCAGTTTATTATGAGTGCTGAGAGCAAGTGGCAGCGAATGAATGGATTGGTGATGTTACTTCCACATGGTTATGAAGGTCAGGGTCCTGAACATTCGAGTGCTCGAATGGAACGATTCCTTCAAATGGTTGCAGGCGAAAATGTGATTATTGCCAACTTGACCACCAGCGCAAATATTTTCCATTTGATGAGGAGACAAGTTACCTGGGAGTTTAGAAAACCAGCTATTGTATTTTCACCTAAGTCACTGTTGAGGCATCCCGGAGTTGTGTCTCCGATGAAAGAATTTACCTCCGGTAAATTCAGAGAAGTAATTCCTGATAGCTACGTTACTGCAAAGAGTGTGAAGAAAATTCTCTTCTGTTCTGGAAAAGTCTATTTCGATCTTCTAGAGGAGCAGCAAAAAAGAAAGGCTAAGGACACTGCAGTGGTAAGGATAGAACAATTGTTCCCATTCCCACAAAAACAAGTAGATGCTTTGATTAAAAAATATCCGAAAGCAAAACTGGTATGGGTACAGGAAGAACCGGAAAACATGGGAGCATGGAGCTACTTATTGAGTTGTGTGAGTTTGAAAATGGAAGTGATTGCTCGCAAGATGAGTTCTTCCCCAGCTACAGGATTTGCAAAAGTTCATAAGCAAGAACAGGCTGAGTTAGTGAAGAAAGCATTTGATTTAAAATGAGCCTGAAGCTCGAGATAATTAAAAAAGATAAAGAAATAAAGAGATGAGTCTAGAAATGAAAGTGCCAGCCGTTGGTGAATCCATTACTGAGGTAACGGTATCATCATGGTCTAAAAATGATGGAGATTTCGTGGAAATGGACGAAGTGATCTGCGAATTAGAATCTGATAAGGCAACTTTTGAAGTAACCGCAGAGGCAGCTGGAAAACTATCGATTAAGGCCCAGGAGGGTGATACACTTGAGATAGGAGCAGTGTTGTGCGAAATAGAAGAAGGTGCTGGTGGCGGGTCTTCAGCGCCCCAAGAATCTTCCGCAGAATCGGCCCCCGCTGCTACTTCAGAGTCAAAAGCTACTGGTGAAGTTCTGGAAATGAAAGTACCTGCGGTTGGTGAGTCAATTACAGAAGTTACACTTTCTACCTGGCAAAAGGCTGATGGTGACTTTGTAGAACTAGATGAAAACATTGCTGAGATCGAATCTGATAAGGCAACATTCGATCTAACTGCTGAGGCTCAAGGAATACTACGGATTGTAGCACAGGAGGGAGATACCCTGGAAATCGGAGCTTTGATATGTAAAATCGAGGTAATGGAGGGAGCACCAGCGCCTAAGGCTTCATCTCCTGATGCGCCTTCTGAAACGGCGCCAACACCAGCTCAAGGTGGCTCGGAAAGCTATGCAACTGGCCATGCTTCACCTGCAGCAGCCAAGATTCTGGATGAGAAGGGAATCGCTGCCTCGGATGTAAAAGGTACAGGACGTGACGGAAGGATTACGAAGGAAGACGCTGCAAATGCCCAGAAGTCAGCTCCAGCCGCAGCTACTGCCAAGCCATCCGCTCCACAATTTGAAGCACCACAGTTTGGAGGTGGTGTGTCACGAGAGCAACGTAGGGAGAAAATGTCCTCCTTGAGGAAAACAGTCTCAAGAAGATTGGTATCGGTTAAGAATGAAACCGCTATGCTTACCACATTCAATGAGGTGAACATGAAGCCGATCATGGATATCCGCAAGAAATACAAGGAAGAATTTAAAGAAAAGAATGAGGTAGGCCTTGGGTTCATGTCGTTTTTCACAAAAGCATGCTGTGTCGCACTTCAGGAGTGGCCGGCTGTAAACGCAATGATTGACGAGAACGAAATGGTGTTCAATGACTACTGTGACATTTCTATCGCTGTATCAGCTCCTAAAGGATTGGTGGTACCGGTCATTCGGAATGCCGAATCTCTGAATTTCGTTCAGATAGAAAAAGAAGTTATTCGATTGGCTACAAAAGCAAGGGATAACAAGCTAAGCATTGAAGAAATGGAAGGCGGAACTTTCACTATTACAAATGGAGGTGTATTTGGCTCAATGATGTCAACACCAATTATCAATGCACCACAGTCGGCTATTTT
>JANQST010000144.1 GCA_028279155.1 Cyclobacteriaceae bacterium | reverse complement strand
TTCTTTTTCAGTATCCAAATAACTCGGGCGCGATAAGAGATTGGTCATCCATTGTGGCAGCTGCCAAGGAAAACAATGTTTTTACTGCATGTGCCTCTGATCTCCTCGCACTTGTGCTGCTAACAGCACCTGGCGATTGGGGAACGGATGTGGTGGTTGGAACATCCCAACGGTTTGGAATCCCAATGGGTTACGGTGGACCACACGCGGCATTTTTTGCAACAAGGGAGGACTTTAAACGAGCTATTCCAGGAAGGATCATCGGAGCGTCCAAAGATGCCCATGGAAATGATGCCTATCGAATGGCACTTCAAACAAGGGAACAACACATCAAACGGGAGCGTGCGACATCTAATATTTGCACCGCTCAGGTTTTATTGGCAGTGATGGCTTCCATGTATGCGGTTTATCATGGAGCAAAAGGACTTCAACGTATTGCACTTAGAACCCACGGACTTGCAAAGGAAGTTTCGAATGCACTGTCCAATATGGGATTTGCGAACAAGAACGAAGTATTCTTTGATACCATAAAAGTTGACTTGGATGAGTCTCAGACAAATAAGCTGAAAGAGCTCAGCAATACTGAGCAAGTCAATTTCAGATTTTTTGATAATGGTATTGGGATTTCATTTGATGAGTCACATACTGTTAATGATGCCAACAAGGTAATTGGGCTTTTTGCTCAGTTATCTGGAGCCAATCCAGTTTCAATAACTGAGCAAGTGTCTGCTGATTTTCCTGAATCACTTGCAAGAAATACCGACTTCTTGACACACCCTGTTTTTAACAACTTCCATTCGGAGCACGAATTGCTTAGATACATGAAACGTCTTGAAAACAAAGATCTTTCGCTTGTACATTCTATGATCTCTTTGGGCTCTTGTACCATGAAACTCAATGCAACAACAGAAATGATTCCAGTCACCTGGCCTGAGTTTGGTAACATTCACCCGTTTGCTCCCAAAGATCAGGCAAAGGGATACGAGGAGATGATCTCAGAGCTGCATGACTGGCTCGTTGAGATTACAGGATTTCATTCCATCTCGTTTCAGCCGAATTCCGGAGCACAGGGAGAATATGCAGGCTTGATGGTAATCAAATCATACCTCGAAGGATCAGGTCAACCAGATCGTAATGTGGCTTTGATCCCTTCTTCCGCACATGGTACGAATCCGGCAAGCGCTGTTATGGCTGGAATGAAAGTAGTAATTGTTCAATGCGACGATAACGGAAACATTGACGTTGAAGATTTGAAGGCAAAAGCAGAAGAGCATTCCGAAACTTTAGCAGCGCTCATGGTTACGTATCCTTCAACGCATGGTGTCTTTGAGGAGTCGATCATCGAGATATGTGAGCTTATCCATCAAAATGGAGGCCAGGTTTACATGGATGGGGCAAACATGAATGCCCAAGTTGGGTTGACATCTCCGGGTATCATTGGAGCGGATGTTTGCCACCTCAACCTGCACAAAACATTCTGTATTCCTCATGGAGGAGGAGGTCCGGGTATGGGCCCTATCGGTGTAGCAGAACACCTTACTCCCTACTTGCCGGGACATATCATAGAAGAAAACAATAATCCTTCTATCTCGGCAGCACCATTTTCAAGTGCTAGTATCTTACCTATATCTCACGCATATATTGCGATGATGGGAGCAAATGGATTGACAAATGCGACCAAATTGGCCATCCTCAATGCGAACTATATCGCGGCTAAGCTAAGAGATCACTATCCGGTACTTTACACGAATGAGAAAGGAAAGAATGCACATGAACTGATTATCGATTGTCGAGAATTTAAAAAGGCAGGGATTGAGGTAGAAGATATTGCAAAACGACTAATAGATTATGGGTTTCATGCTCCGACAGTTTCATTTCCTGTTCCGGGAACAATGATGATTGAGCCAACCGAAAGCGAAGTAAAAGAAGAACTGGATAGGTTTTGTGAAGCAATGACTGCAATTCGGGCTGAGGTGCAGCAGGTGATGGATGGAATAATGGATGCTGAAAATAATCCACTTAAAAACGCACCACATTCTTACAAAATATTGGTGGCAGATGAGTGGAATTACCCCTATTCGAGAGAGGTTGCAGCGTTTCCAGCAAGTTATGTCAGGGAGAATAAGTTCTGGCCATCTGTGAGCAGAGTGGACAACGCATACGGAGATCGAAATCTGGTGTGCAGTTGCCTGCCTGTCGATGTGTATGAAGAAGTGTAATTCCTAGTTATCAAGCACCTTGACACCCTCTTTGGTAATGATTAGGGTCAGTATTTTCTTAATCTGACCTTTTCCATGTTCGATTGTGATTTTGAGTGCTCCGGTCAGTCTAACTGAGCTCATAATTTGTGGATCATAAAACGCTCCAACCTCATACAGATTGGCTGGTTCCATGTCACTATAATTGAGAATTCCAATGATATAATTGACAAGAGGGGATCCATTCAATTCTCTATTTTGGGAACTCACTCTTCGAAATAGATTAACCCTAAAACTGTTTGTATGATATTGTTTGAAATCGTCAATAGAATTTAACATTTCTACTTTGTCGAGATCTTCAATTTTTTTGACTTTAGGCTCCTGAATAGAGGAAAGGTTTATCAATAGCAGGGCTGATAAGAGGTTCATAGTGAGTGAGTGAGTGAGTTATCTGGTACGAAGTAAAGAATTGAACTATTCAATTACAAATTTGTACTTCGAACGATCCCTCCACTGTGTTCTCATCATCTAGTTGAGCTTGTAGGTATCCAAAGATCCTAAGATTATCAATGTCAAAAATCTCAAGAAAGCCGCTGGTGGCAATAGCTGAGCTTCCATCAGACCAATGAAAACGAGCAGATTCAGTTGTAATAGGAAGCGGGATAGAGAAACTCCCTCTTTGCAAAGGCATGATTAACGAAATGTGACTATTGGCGGTACTCGGAAGTGCGCACGGGTCTTGCCCACCTTCTTTTGTGGAGAGAAACTTTATTTGGTACTTAAGGTCTGACGAATAGATATATGCATTAGCAAACTTCAACTCCCATGCTTCTCCCTCGACCTGACCGACAAGAACCTGATCCGGAAGTTGGATTTCGCTTTCTCCGCAATTGGTTAGAAAAAATAACCCCAGAAATAACAAAAAGAGGGAAGCTGCTTTCATCTTTATAAAGATATAAACCTACTCCCCTCTGAACGGGTTTTTTACTTTGGAATTATCCTTTTCTCAGATAAATATTTCCACTTATTGTTTTGAACCAAAGTTCTGCTCCTCCATTGCTAATTCTTCCACGAATATTTTGACCAACAATTTGTCTTAGACCGTCTTTGCCATAAGGAAACTCTATATCGAGATCACTGAAAACTTCTCCTGAAATTGTTTTTGCTCTGAAATCAAGCCCCAGATTTTCAGGAACTGTGATATCGATCGCTCCGGAAATTGTTTCGAGGCTCATCGAAGTTCCATAATATTCGAATTCATAATCACCAGATATTGTATTTGCGTCCACTTCCATTTCTCTGGGAAGGTAAACGATATAGTTGATCGTAGATTCCCAACTTCGGTGTCGGTTCCAATCTCTTCTTTCAATTTTCTTCCACATGTCCTTATCCATTTCGAAATAAACAGTTGAAGAAGTTTTGAATGAAGAGAGAGTAAAAATGTCATTGTATTCACCATCTTCGATTTCAACGTCAACTTCTACCCGAACTTCGTTTTTGTCCCAGGTTTTGAATAGGATATCATCCGCAAAGGTGAATTCCAAATCCAGCTTTTTTTGACCTGACAATTGAACAGATTCTGTTACTTTTTTTGATTGTGCCGAGAGCCCGAAGGTAGCCACGCACAGTAGTAGAGTTAATGCTTTCATGGTATGCTCAATTGGATTTCCTTACATAGATGTCCCCACTAATGGTTTTGAGCTGAACTTCAACTCCGCCACCATTAAGGGTTCCCGTTGCTGATTGACCCATTAATCTTCTTTGGTTGGCATCATCGCCAAGATCAAAATCTAGGTCAGTATAAACGCCACCTGAAACGGTAGCCATTTTAAACACGCCCTTACTAGAGGCCGGAAGTGTCACATCAATATCTCCACTTGTAGATGTAATTGATGATGGAGATGACTGATCCAAAGATGAAAATACAACTTCAAGATCCGAGCTCAGGGAGTGTACCACTATAGGGCCAGTCACATCAACAAAAAGCAAATCTCCAACCTGGCTTTTGGCCTCAATCTCGTTTTGCATTCCGGTAATCTTGACATCATCTGCTTGCCAGCTCAGGTAATCCAGTTTAAGCATCAGGTCTTTCGGAACACGGATTCTATACTTACTATCATCAGCTTCTCTATGTGCCCCGGTTAGGTAAATCACGTTTCCTTCTTGTTTTATGCTCAAACCAATGCCAGTATTCTCGGGATCGCCTCCGGAGAGTGGCTTCAGTCCTTTTGCCTTCTCGGGAAGACCTTCATAACCAATTGCTGTGATTGATATTTCAGACACGTCTTCTCCATTTATCTCTAGCTCTGCTGCCAATTGATCTATCGAGAGTATTGTTTCTGAGGCGTTACCCTTTACTTCGAATCGGAATACCGATCCGCTTTGGCCGTAGGTAAACTGTATCAACAGCAGCAATGCTCCCGCCAATGTCGTTTTCATTTTATTTCTATTTATCGTTTTCATATTAGCTCTTTTTTTGATCTGTGATTATGTTAAAACCTGAATGGCAATTTCTGCTTGTTGCTTTACTTCAGGTGAGATCTCCTCATTATCAATTATATCTTTCAATGGTGCAATCGCACTCCGTTCTTCTGCTTCAACCAGTATTGTGATCAGTGAAATCTGGATCAAAGCATCCTTCTGAGATTCCAACGATTTAACTAGTTGAGCTCTAACGTCTTCATTGTCAATGTATTTGGCCACAGCCTGGAGGGCTGCATATCGGACATTGGGGCTTTCATCGGCGTTCAGGGTGTTTATCAATGTAGCAACCAGTTCAGGATTTACATCAGGAGTTGAGGCTTCGATTTGGTTTACCGCCATGATTCGTTCACTCGCAGAATACTGCTGCAATGCACTGGTTAGCGTTACTTCTTTTAGTGATTCAATTTCACTTTTCAGGCTTGCCAACTCAGAGGCATTCGATTTTTCGGAAAATCTACCTAAACCAAAGCCCACGATTAGAATGGTAATGGCAGCTGCCACATGCATCCAGGAGAATTGGCTTGATTGCTTCGACTTTTCAGCTTGAATCGCCTCCTGGAAATTCATTTTTATATGTGAGGGAACTTCTACACTTTGCGCACCATCGACAGTTTCAAGAATTTCCTTGAGTTCATTGTATCTCTTTTTAAGATCTGCATCTTCAGATAGTTGTTCTTCAAGTTTCTTGTTAGAATCACCTTCAATCAATGCGATCAAATCCTCATCTGTAATCTCTTTTTTCATCTTTTTACCTTTTAGTAATTCCGATACCTAGTTCCATTCATGCTCTCCAGCGAAGTAGAGCTCCTTTAATTCCTTAATAGTTCGATGAACCTGGACTTTAATATTGCTTACTGATGTCTTCCTCATTGCTGCGATCTGTTCATATTTTAAACCTTCGAATTTGCTAAGCACTATCAATTCTCTTTTATCATCCGGCAACTCTTTCATTGCCTTGTATAATTGTTTTTCTCTCTCTCTGCTTTCATCCTGGTTTTCTTCCATCACTTCCGGCATCACCTCAACTGGGTTGAATTGATCTTTATGAATCTTCATTTTTCTAAAGTGATCCTTTATCATGTTCCTCGCAATTTGGAAAACCCAGTATTGCACAGTCTGTCCCTCCTTATATGATTTCCTGTACTTCATCACTCGGATGAAGAGCTCTTGAGTAAGGTCATCACTGTCATCTCTATCTAAAGTTGACTTTAGAAAGTAGTTATAGATCCGCCTACTATAGCGATCAAACAATTCATTCAGCTGATCAAGCTGCCCATTTTTGACTTGAGCCATCAAGTGCTCATCTGTGATTTCCAAATTCAAACCTGGCGACCGAATAATTCGGCAGTAATTATTTAGTTAAAATTTAACCTCCAGCTTTCCTTGTTAGAATCCTAATTATCCAGGGATGCCGGGAAATTCGAATAAGTTACCATAAAAGCATTCGAAGGTTACAAATGCATGAAAAAAAGATGAGGTCAATTGTATTGAGGTGAAGTAGTCTGATTGTAAAAAAGCGCTCAATTTATTCAGATCAATGCCCGTATACCATAGAAGGTCAACTTAAAAAAGGTACTATGTTACAATCAAAAGCTATTAGAATAACGCTTCTAGGCGGAGTCTTATTTATGAGCACAAGCTGTGCAGATGATGCTTACAGCGAGTTAAATACAGACGGAAATAAGGGCGGAGGATATTATGAAGAAAACGACCCCTCCAAAACAAAGAATGAAACAGCCCCCCTCAGTGAGTAAGTTTTAAGAAATACCGATTTCCTCTAGAAGCTTATTGAACCGCGGGTCAGAACGGAGAGGTTTCCAAATGGGACTTGATTTGATCATCACTGCAGCCCCGAGTCTTAAATCAAGAACCTTTCGCAGGGATTCGAATGCTTCATCGATCATTCCAAGCCCAGTGTAGAGTGTTGCAAAGCTTAACTCATAGGCTCCATCTGGATTGGCCTCAGCATCTTTCATCAATTCTTCCAGGTATGTTTTAGCCACTTCGGTTTCCCCCTTCAGCGCATAGGCATATCCAAGCTGAACAGAAGGTTTGATTGAATGAAGCGCATTGTTACCACCAATTGCTTTGAAGATGTCAATTGCTTCATCATAATCTCCATTCATTAAATAGGCCCATCCCTTAAATTCGAAAGCAGTCATGAACTCAGGATCCTGGTCCAGAAGCCAATCATAAACTTCAATTGCCAGCTTGTAATCACCTCGGAAATAGTAAGCATCCGCAAGAGTGCGATTGGTAAGAGACGAAAGCGGGTCGATTTCTCTTGCCCGCTCAATGTAGGAAATAGCTTCATCCATGTTGCCATGGATCATTGGATAAAGGGAAGAAGCCAGGTTAGCGTCAGAGGACTTAGGGTTGATGGTCAGGGCTTTTTGTGTGTGTTCTTTTGCCTTCTCAAAATCCCAGTAATAGAAAAATGAGACATAGGAAATGGCTAAATATCCTATATCAGATTTTTCGTTTAGTTCTAACGCTTTTTTGCCTGCCTGTTCCGTAAGAGCATACCCTTCGTCAGGTTTTAGAATTCCTGTGAAAGACAACAATGAGTAAGCAAGCGCTAATCCAGCATACGCCTGTTCATAATCGGGTTGAATTTCAATTGCTTTTTTGAAAGCGGTGGCTGCTTTCTGGGCATTGTCAGGAGTCCATTTGTTATAGTAAAAGAGACCTTGCAAATAACAGTTATAAGCTTCTATTTCAACAGTTTTGGTTTTGATTTCAGCTTCAACAGAACTGATAGAAAGCTTTTCTTTTAATTGATGTGAAATTTTCAATGCGATTTCATCCTGGACCTCAAAAATGTCTTCCAGTAACCGATCATAGGTTTCGGTCCACAGTTCATACCCATCAAATGCACTACTTAACTGGGCACTGATTCGAACTTTGTTTCCCGATTTTCTGACACTCCCCTCCAATATGGATTGAACTTCTAGTTGCTTGCCGATTTCCCTGACATCCATGTTTTTTCCCTTAAATGAAAAAGAGCTAGTTCGTGAGGTGACTCGTAAGCCTTCAACTTTTGCTAGAGCTGTAATTATTTCCTCAGTTATTCCATCACTGAAGTACTCATTTTCGGGGTCTGCACTGCGATTAATGAATGGTAGAACAGCAATGCTTTTAATGCGCTCTTTTACCTTGCCTTTCAGTTCTGTTCGCTGTGGCACAACCAGTCCGTCATTGGTCAATGCATAAACTTCAACGGGACGTTTCACATTCTTTAATTCGAACTCGCCCATCAGGGAAGGCTGGAATGAAGGGTGATTTTTGAGGTCGTCAAATACTTTATCCGAGATCATAACGGATCCTGAAGTTGCAAAGGATTCAATTCTAGAAGCTATATTCACTCCATCACCATAAACGCCATCATCTTCTATAACTACATCACCAGTGTGAATTCCGATTCTCAAAGGGATGTTTCCCGTAATTGAGGCCTTTTGAATTGAAACTGCTGATGTAGCTGCAGAAATCGTACTACTAAAAACGGAAAGAGCGCCATCACCATAATACTGAAGAATTTTACCCTCATGCTCCGAAATCTCTCGCTCCAGAATTTTTCTATGTCGATCCCGTAAACCCTTCGCATTAATTTCATCCTCTTGCATCATGGCTGTGTAGCCAGCAAGGTCTGTAAACATGATTGCACTTAATTGCCGCTTTCCCATTACTCAGATCGTTTCTCTTCAACCATAAAAAAGGCAATACCGGCGGACAAGAATGCCAACGCAGCACTTAATAAACCCACCCATTTATAAGTTACTATGAAACCGCTTTTAAAAATTGTATTCACCTCTTGTTGTAAACCATTCTCGTACGAAATTGGTGCACGTGCTTCACCCAATTTAGTTGTCTCAAGGAGTAATTCATTTGACTGCTCCATAGATAAACCAAGCGAGTCTATTTCCTTCATGGAGTAATTGGTGAAAAGTAGAATTGCCACGGCTCCCAATACGGCATTTATAAATGTTCCGGAAATCCGGGTAACACTGTTGTTTATCCCTGATGCAATTCCTGACTTACTTTCATCAACACAACTCATCACAGCAGTTGTGAGCGGGACAACAGTTATAGACATGCCTAACGCAAACAATAAGAAAGGCGGAAAGAATGTGGTCCAGTATTCCGATGGCCCGGAGGTTATCCCAATCATTGCCAGCCACAACATTCCAAAACCTGTTAGTAGGGGTCCTAGAATAAGAAATTTCCTAAAACCAAATTTATCTGACAATGCTCCCATTTTCCTGGCAAGCAAGACCATGATAAAGGAGAAAGGGAGAAAAGTTAGCCCCGCCTGAAGCTGGGAGTAGCCTTGTATTTGAATAATATTTAGTGATAGAAAAAGCATGATAGCACCCAACCCCGCATAAAGAAAAAAGCTAAGCAAGTTTACTCCCGAGAAGGTTTTGCTTTTAAACAAGTCCAATGGAACCATTGGCTGATCTACCTTTTTTTCTACCACAATAAAGATTCCCATCAACAAGGCACCAGCAATTAGGCTAGAAATAACTATTGGATCATCGTATCCAATTTCAGGCATTTCTAAAAAACCAAAAGTGATCAATGATAAACTCAGCACAAGTAAAACAGCACCCCATATATCCACCTTGGAATCTCCTGGTTCCTTACTTTCAGGAACTTTTAAGTGAAGCACGATCATTGACAGAAGTCCTAGTGGGACATTAATAAAGAAGATAAATCGCCACAATCCAATATCTGCCAATGCACCGCCGAGTACAGGGCCACAAATTGTGACTATGGTTGTAGCTGCTGACCAGGAGCCGATGGCTCTTCCCTTTTCTTCTTTACTGAAAACAGCAGATATGATTGCCAGGCTACCGGGGATCATTAATGCTCCTCCAATGCCCTGGATCATCCGGAAGATGATTAAAAGCGTAATGTTTGGAGTGAACCCACACAAAATTGAACCCACCGTGAAAACAAGAATACCAAACTTAAAGACCTTAACACGACCTAATTTATCCCCAAGACTTCCACCTACTATAATCAGTGCAGCCAACATTAGCAGGTAGCCATTCAACACCCAAAAAAGGTCTGACCCGGATGCTCCTAAATCTCTTTGTAACGAAGGAAGGATAACGTTCAAGGCAGTTCCATCAATGAATGCCATGCTTGAAGCAAGGATAGTGGAAACAAGCGTCCATCTACCGGTGGAGCAATTAAGCGGAAACTGATGTTGGGAAACAGTGGTCATAGTCTAAGTTACGCAACTACAACCAAGTGACGTAATAGTTGGCCCATCATGGACAGGTGAACCTGCTACATAACAAAGATTAAGGTGCCAACACCTGTAAAAATGATCATTGCGGAGATCGTGTACATGATATTAATGATGATCAGTTTGAAGAAAGTTGTGAACCACCTTTGTTGATAGACTTTCCTAAGTGCCAGTAGAAGATAGACTTGAAGAATAGCTATGGTAATAAAGAAAGCCCACTGGCTTAGAAAAACACTTGTCGGGAAAATGTAATCAATTAGTATGACGAAGATCGTTGACAGAGCAAAAATGAATGCATGAAAGTGTACCGAAAAAATGAAATGAGATAGGTAGATCTTTTCAGATTTTCTAAACATAAGGAAAAGAAAAAATGCAAATAATGGAAGTAACAAGAAGAAAAGCCGTGGGAACCAGATGCTAAAGAACGAATCCAGGAATTCTCCCTCATCACTTTTCTCAACCGCGACAGAAGAATCAACAGGACCAAGGACTAGAAAGAAAATGATACTTATGAAAATGAACATTCTTAATGGCGGGATGTACCGAACCCTTCGGCCAGCCAAAAATTCATTGGTCAAAAATCCGGGATTAATTAATAGCGGACGAACGCTTCTAATGATCAAGGAATCGAATGTGAAATAGTCTCCAAGGAAGTCCAACATGAATTGCTTGAAATGAACTACTTTTTCTTTATGTTCCTGACCACAGTTTGGGCAGAATTTGAAACTCGGGTCGAGATTCAATTCACAGTTTTTGCAAATCCTTTCCAATTTCTTCTCTTTATGGTATTATTGATAACATTTGAAAGAAGTTCGTTGCGTTGAGGATCAAATCTAGTCTTATATGTGTACTTGCTTTAGCACTATCTTATGCTTCCTCAGCACAAAAGATTGTGGTAGATACAGCCTCTACCAATAAATATATCATAAAAAGAGAAGTCACTGCTGAAGCCCCGGCACAACCCGCTGAACCAAAAGACCCCACATTTGGTGATCGAGCCCTATCCATTGGTAAAGGAATTTTAAATCGGTTGAAAGCACGTCTCAATCTAGAGGAGGCCAGTGAAAGCCTGAAGGCTAAAAAGGAAAAACTTCTGGGTAAAAAGGAGGGGGAAGAAGAGAAATCCACAGAAGCAAAGGACAACAAAACGAATAAAGATAGTGGCAATTAATCCAATGTCAATGTGGCAGCAAAATTCCTTTCTCGACTAAAACAAAATGACATTTTGTCTGCAAATAGTACAAAAAAATCAATGGAATAGCTTTTGATATCTTCCGATTGTACAAGAAAATTGACAGCTATGAACTTCAACAATTATACAATCAAATCACAAGAAGCACTTCAAAAGGCCACAGAAATTGCTTCTGGAAATCAGCATCAGGTTATCGATACAGGACACCTTATAAAGGCGATACTTCAATCAGATGAAAGCTTGATTTCATTTCTACTTAAGAAGCTTGGGGCCAATAAAAATTCAATTGAAATTGAGGTTGATGCCATAATAAACGGTTATCCTAATGTTACGGGAGGCCAACCGTATTTATCAAACGATGCTGCGAAAGCACTTCAGAATGCAGAAAAACAACTGAAGGAATTTGGAGATGAATTTGTTGCGGTTGAACACATCATTCTTGGCCTGATTGATGGATCAGACAAGGTCTCTCAGCTTTTGAAAAATGAAGGCTTTGAAAAGAAGCAGTTGATTGCTGCAATCAAAGAGCTGCGAGGAGGAGAATCTGTTACAGACCAAAATGCGGAAGCAAAATACCAATCACTTTCCAGGTATTCCAAAAACCTGAATGATCTGGCAAAGAAAGGAAAGATAGATCCGGTAATTGGTCGTGATGATGAGATTAGACGAGTCCTACAGATTCTTGCAAGAAGAACAAAGAACAATCCCATCTTACTTGGAGAGCCAGGAGTGGGAAAAACAGCTATCGTGGAAGGAATGGCACAACGAATCGTTGATGGAGATGTTCCTGAAAACTTGAGATCAAAAACTATCATTTCATTGGATATGGGGCTTTTAGTTGCGGGGGCGAAATACAAGGGAGAGTTTGAAGAACGATTGAAAGCCGTAATCAAAGAGGTGACAGATAGCGATGGAGAAATCATCTTGTTCATTGATGAGATCCACACTTTGATTGGAGCTGGCGGAGGCGGTGAAGGAGCGATGGATGCTGCGAACCTTTTGAAACCGGCACTTGCAAGAGGAGAACTCCATGCAATTGGGGCAACTACGTTAAAAGAGTATCAGAAGTACGTAGAGAAAGATAAAGCGCTTGAAAGAAGGTTTCAATCTGTAATCGTGGATGAGCCATCAGTGCAGGATGCTATTTCAATCTTACGAGGGATAAAAGATAAATACGAACTCCACCATGGGGTGCGAATCAAAGATGATGCTGTGATTTCTTCCGTAGAGCTTTCCAACCGATACATTTCGGATCGATTTCTTCCGGACAAAGCCATCGACTTAATGGATGAGGCAGCAGCTAAGCTTAGAATTGAAATTGACTCATTACCCGAAGAACTAGACGAATTAAACCGGAAAGTGATGCAGCTTGAGATAGAACGGGAAGCTATTAGAAGGGAAAAGGATAAAAAGAAAGAGGCTGAGCTAAGCAAAGAAATCGCTGACCTAGAAGGAGAAAGAAATGAACTAAAAGCAAAATGGGAAAACGAAAAAAATGTAATTCAGGGCTTAAGAAATGCGAAGGAGAAAATTGAAGAGCTTAAAAATGAAGCTGAGAAAGCAGAAAAAGCCGGTGAACTTGGCTTGGTGGCTGAAATCAGGTACGGAAAGCTAGGTGAGGCAGAAGCTCAACTTGAAGATTTTCAGAAGCAACTTTCCGAAATGCAAGGCGAAGAGAGTTTGTTAAAAGAGGAAGTTGATTCAGAAGATATTGCAGGCGTAGTGGCCAGGTGGACAGGTATACCGGTTACCAAAATGCTTCAGGGTGACCGAGAAAAGCTTATGCATTTGGAATCAGAATTGGGCTTGCGTGTTGCTGGCCAGGCAGAGGCAATTCAAGCAGTGTCTGATGCTGTGAGGAGAAGCCGGGCAGGATTGCATGATCCGAAGAGACCGATTGGTTCATTCATTTTCCTTGGTACCACAGGGGTTGGAAAGACGGAGCTAGCCAAGGCATTGGCCGAGTATCTTTTCAATGACGAGAACGCCATGGTTAGAATTGATATGTCTGAATACCAGGAGCGTCATGCAGTAAGTCGATTGATTGGAGCGCCTCCAGGGTATGTGGGCTACGATGAAGGAGGTCAATTGACGGAAGCGGTAAGAAGGAAACCGTATAGCGTCATACTTTTAGACGAAATTGAAAAAGCGCACCCTGACGTGTTCAACATTTTACTACAGGTATTAGATGACGGAAGGCTCACAGACAATAAGGGACGGGTTGCGAACTTCAAGAATACCATTGTAATCATGACCACTAATATTGGCTCAGGTTTGATACAGGAAAGTTTTGAAAGGCTCGATGAAAAGAACCCAGAACCGGTCATTGAAGAAACAAAAGCACAGGTATTCGAGCTATTGAAAAAATCAGTAAGGCCTGAGTTTCTCAACCGAGTTGATGAAACGATCATGTTTAGACCACTGAGTCAAACAGATCTTCAAAAAATTGTTTCGATCCAATTCAAATTAATTCAGCAAAGATTGGAGGAGAGTGGAATCAAAATCGAGGCAGATGAAAAGGCACTTCAATTTTTAGGAAGAGTCGGATTTGATCCTCAGTTCGGAGCTCGTCCATTGAAAAGAGTGCTTCAACGGGAGATCTTGAATGAATTGTCTAAATCAATATTGGATGGCTCGATCAAAAAGGATTCTGTAATAGGGGTTACGCTTTCAGATAACGAGCATATAGAATTCATGAACCTGGATGAGGTGGAGATTGAAGGATAATTGGATCTTTTATTCAATCTTGATTTCTTAAATGGAACAAATCAAAGTTTGTACAAATTGATGCATGTGTTGATAGCCTCTAGGTTTGTACAGACTTTTGATAAAAAAAGTGGAATTTGAAACCGAAATAACTCCCTGATCCGTTAACTTGGCATAACCAATTGATTCTTATTGGTTACCCACACTTACCACAGCCACACTCGGGTATCAATTTTAATAATTTCTTAGAGGTGCGTAGATCCATCATTTATTGCGCCTAAAACTTTTATCATTTGATAATATGAATGGTTTTAAGAGAATCAGAGTAAGACAACTCATAGTTTGTCTTCAATGCATGATGGTGTTGTCAACGGTTACGGCACAATCACCCAAGATCGAATACATTGATTCACTGTTTTACTATGCACAAGGTACTCCTTTGACGAAACCGGAATCAGCATTGGTACTTAGCGAGCAGATTAGGCAAGAAAGCCTGTTGATTGATTATGAGTGGGGGCTACTCCAAAGCCAATTGATAAAAGCCATGGTCCAGTACAAAAAGAATGAATTGGACACTGCAGCAAAATCATTGTTGGAAATAGTGGTAAATGCTGAAAGGCATAGAAAAGGGTCCTACGAGGAAGGTCGAGCCAGAACTTATTTGGGATTTATTTATCGAAGACTTAGTAGTCTTGAAAAGGCAAAGATAAGTTTTCAGAAAGCTGCTGACATATTTAAAGCATTGGGTGAATGGACATGGTTTGCTGCAAACCTTAACAACATTGGAACGATCCATGGTTCCAGGGGTGAGTACACAGAAGCACTAGAAATATTTTTGCAAGTAAGCGAAATTGCCAGAGGTGATTTGTTGCCAGAAAATCAGAGACCCGCAAGACTTTCAAAAGCGCTAACAAATATTTCCAATGTATATAGTGCAATGGGCAATAATGAGCTGGCGCTGGAATTTGCTAAGGAGGGACTAAATATCAAGAAAGATATGGGAGATGTTGTAACAACTGGGATTTCCCTGACAGTAATTGGTGATATCTTTAAGAATATAGGTCAGTACGATAGTGCATTTCATTACTATAATAAGTCCATTGACTTAGCCCCACCGAACTTTCCAAGATATATTCCCAATATTCTGGAGACGAGGCAAAGTATGTCAGGAGCATATGCAGAAATGGGTGACTTGGAACAAGCAATAAAAGTACTTTCAACTTCAATGAAGCTGAGACTTACAAATGAAAATTACAAGCTTGGAGACGCTTTTAACTTAATGGCCTTGTATCATCATGAGCTTGGTCAACATGATAGCTCAATTTACTACTCAAGAAAAGCGTTAGAATTTGCTGTCGCAGACAATTACAAACCAACTTCCAAAGCAGCAACGAAAAGTCTAGCCTCGGTATTTCTAGAGTTAGGGAGGTATGATTCAGCCTATCATTACCAGGAGTTGCATCATGCAATTAGCGACTCAATTTTCAATTCCTCAACATTAAGGAAGTATAATAACCTGCGGATCGAATTAGAGACATCTGAAAAACAGAGGGAAATTGAACTATTAGAAAAGCAACGTGTAATTGATAGAAAAAATCGATCGCTACTTGTCCTTTCAATAATTGCGATCCTGATACTATCAACTGCACTTGCAATTTACCTTGTCTATCGACACAGAAATAAACAATTACAACTAAAAAGCGAGGTGGAAAAAGGTGAAATGGCTCTTCAACAACAAACACTACACATGATAAATCTGAATAATCATATCGCTGAAATTGAAAGTGGACTGAAATCAATGAAAAAGAAAGAAGTTGTTGTTGGAAAAGATGTCCAAAGTCTATTGAACAACATTTTTCTCAATAGATCATTTGAAAAAGAGTGGGAACAACTGGAGATGCATTTTTCAAAAATTCACCCAAATTTTAATAGTCAATTGATGAAGCGACATGATAATCTTACCCAAAAAGAACGACGGTTGCTGGCCCTTATTAAACTCGATTTAAACACGAGAGAAATTTCAGGGATTCTAAGTATCGAACAAAGAAGTGTCGTGATGAGCAGGTATCGTCTTAAGCAAAAGTTGGGATTAGAGGATGATGAAGATCTGGATACATATGTTCAAACGTTTTGAATTTGATACTATAGAAATCGTACGTCATCCACCTCTCCTTTTCCAATTTCCTGGATAACAAGGTCAAGGAATTTAGCCTTGGAATTTTGCATTTCATGTTTCAATGGAGCTGAGCTCAACTTGACAAAGAGTGTTTTGTCTTTAAAGAAGATTTGGGTTGTTCTGGAAGCTATTGTTTTACCCATTACTTTGTCCCAGTTTGCGATCAGTCTTTTTTGCTTGAAGGTGTGTTCAAGGTTTTCTTCTTTCAAAAATTGATTGAAGGCAGTTCTGAAGTTTTTGATGGAATCTTCACTCATCCTGCAATTTCAATAAAATTCACATCATTATTAGATTCAAAAAGTTCTCGACTTCTATCTTTTCTCGCATCCGTAATAAATATCTGTCCAAACCTATTTTTATTCTGAAGCAAGCCGACAAGTAATTTGATTCTCGAATCGTCCAGTTTATCAAAGATGTCATCCAATAATAACAATGGTTTCTTGCCTGTTTCTTTCGATAAAAAATCGTACTGAGCAAGCTTAAGAGAAATTATGAATGTCTTTTGCTGACCCTGGGATCCGAACTTTTTGATTGGCTGATCATCCAGGGTAAACTGGAAATCGTCTTTGTGGCAACCCAATAACGTCCGTTGCATCAGCTGATCTTTCGGAAAGTTTGCTTTAAACTCCTCCTCGAAACCATCATTTACATGAGTTTTGAATTGCAGGCCGGGGCATTCGTTTTCATCATGGAGATCTTTATAGTTCTTTTCAAGAAAAGGAAGGAATACATTTAAGATCTCGGCTCTTTTTAGTGAAATGGCTTTTGAAAGCGGAATCAATTGATCATCATATGTGTCCATGAGTTTCAAATCCAATTGCCTTCCTGATGGATCCTTAAGCAAGGCGTTTCGCTGTTTGAGTAACCGGTTGTAGTTCAGTAGCATTTCCAAATAATCATTATCAAACTGTGAAAGAGCCCCATCGAAGAATTTCCGTCTTTCTTCGCTCCCTTCCTTGATCATCGAGGTATCATCAGGTAGTACAATCACCAGGGGAACTTTTCCAATCACATCTCGAAATTTGTCTGGCTCCTGTCCATCCACCTTAAGTATTTTGGATTTACCTTTTTCAAATTGTAATGCAATTGTGAGTTGATCATAACTTCCGAAAACAGTAAAAGAGTCTTTTTCGTGATTGATCACGATTCGGTCTGACGATCCTACAGCACTCTTAGTAAAAGACAGGTAGTAAATGGAGTCTAACAAATTTGTTTTGCCTGTCCCGTTCTTACCTACAATGCAGTTGATCCCATCATTAAATTCAAATGTGGTGTTTACGTGATTCTTAAAATGAGTAAGCTTCAGACTTTTAAGGACCATTAATTTTGAATTGTGCGGAACTCCCAACAACGGATACTGTTATAACGCATGAATGATTGAGAATCTACCAACCATCTCAAATATGTATAATTCTACACGGAGTTTGTATAATTTCGCAATCCCCAAAGCAATTATAGAGGCTATATTGCCAATTAATAAAACATTTGCCCATGGCAGCTAAAGCAACAGCAAAAAAGACAGCATTTTCAAAAGAGCAATACATGGAATGGTACCAGTCCATGCTTCTGATGAGAAGGTTTGAAGAAAAGGCTGGTCAACTTTATGGACAGCAAAAGATCAGAGGGTTTTGTCACTTGTACATTGGTCAGGAGGCTTGTGCGGCAGGATCCGTATCTGCACTTCAAGATGGAGACAAGTATATCACTGCGTATCGGGATCATGCCCATCCACTAGCCTTAGGTACTGACCCAAATCGAATCATGGCAGAACTGTTTGGCAAAGCCACAGGAGTTTCAAAAGGAAAAGGGGGCTCAATGCACATGTTTGATAAGGAAGTTAACTTCCTGGGAGGCCATGGGATAGTAGGCGGTCAAATACCACTAGGAGCAGGAATCGGCTTTGCTGAAATGTATAAGGGATCTAAAAACCTTTGCATTTGCTACATGGGAGATGGAGCCGTAAGACAAGGAGCATTTCATGAGGCGTTGAATATGGCCATGACACTTAAGATGCCTACAATTTTTGTCGTGGAGAACAATGGCTATGCAATGGGTACTTCTGTGAAGAGAACATCAAACGTTACTGAGCTGTACACACTGGCCGATGCTTACGATATGCCAGCAGAAGGAGTTGATGCTATGAAAGTGGAGGATGTTCACAATGCGGTAAAAAAAGCAGCAGATCGTGCAAGAAAAGGGGATGGGCCTACTTTTCTTGAATTTAGAACGTATAGATACAAGGGCCATTCTATGTCGGACCCGGCAAAATACCGTACCAAAGAAGAGCTGGAAGAATACAAACAACAAGATCCGATCGAGCAAGTAAAAAAATCGATTCTCAAAAATAAGTGGGCAAAAGAGGAGGATTTGAAAGAAATAGATACTCAAATCAAAGAACGCGTGATGGAGGCTGTCAAATTTGCCGAGGAATCACCATGGCCAGATCCTTCAGAAGCATACACCGATAACTATGTAGAATCGGACTATCCATTCGTAGATTCTTGATTTAGACACAAAAGTTCGTACTCTCTATAAATAAATATATCTTTGCGTGCTCAAAAATTGCCACACAATGAACGTGTGGGTTGAATAAGACATTTAAAAAATGGCAAAAGGCAAAAAGAAAGATGACGGCATTGAGATCCTGGAAGATCCAAATGCAATTGTTGAAAAAGCCAATGAGTTTTTAGAAAACAAAAAGAACAGAATCGTTGTCTTCTCAATTGGAGGACTATTGGCAGCCATTGTACTTGGACTTGCCGGGTATAACTACTACATATCTGACATGAATAAAACCGCCCAGGAGGAATTGTTCCAGGCACAATTTTATTTCGAAGCTGATAGTTTAGGGTTAGCCCTCAATGGAGATGGCAACAACTACGGATTCTTAGAAATTATTGATGAATTCCCAGGAACGAAAGTTGCCAACCTTTCACACTTCTATGCGGGCGCTTCATATTTAAGGCTCGGGGATTTTGATGGAGCCATTCGCTATTTGAAAGAATTTAGCAGCTCGGACTACCTCGTTCAAGCGAGAGCATATGCCTTGATCGGTGATGCCTACATGGAACAGGATGATTTCAACAATGCAGTTGATTACTATGAGCAAGCAGCTGAGTATAAAGCCAACGAATACTTTTCTCCAGTGTATTTGAAAAAACTGGCCATTGCTCAGGAAAATGGAGGCGATCTTGCTAGCGCTGTTGCAGCTTATCAAAAGATCATTGACGATTATCCGCAATCTGACCTGATCCATGAGGCGAAAAAGCACAAAGCAAGGCTAGAAGCACTAGCTGCAGAGCTTTAGAACTTTGACAATAAGCCAAAATGGCTACTTCGGAAAAAAACCTTAGTGACGTAAAAGTCACCAAATCCCAAAAGGTATCAAGCCTTAAAATAGGGATTGTCGTTTCTGAATGGAATGAACAAGTAACAGAATCTCTGTTTTCAGGAGCACATAAACTCTTGACTGAGTCTGGGGTTTTGCGGGAGAACATTGAACGTTTGAATGTTCCTGGGAGTTTTGAACTAAGCTTGGGTTCACAGTGGATGGCAGAAAGAAAGGAGATAGATGCAGTGATATGCCTGGGTTGTGTGATTCAAGGTGAAACAAGACATTTTGATTTCATATGTGATGCTGTGGCGAATGGGATTACCAATGTAGGCCTGAAATACAACAAGCCAGTAATCTTTGGTGTGCTCACTACAGATAACCTGAAGCAAGCACTGGATAGAGCGGGCGGAAAACATGGAAATAAGGGAGATGAGGCAGCAGCAACAGCACTTGGTATGCTGGCTGTAGAACATTGATCAATCTACTATAATTCCCTTTATCTCGAATCTTATTGTGTCCTTAAGCAGAATCTTCTGATACCCGGTGACCTGGTAATCCTTGATTTTCTCATTAAAAAAACTCACAACTACTTCCTTGTGATGGACATAAACATCTTTGTTCTCATGAATTGTTGAGGTAATCGAAACAAGACTATCGGTCGGTATTATTGAAAAATCGGTCAGACTTCCTTTTTCATCTTCCTTAAGTTTGAGAACAACTGAATTACCATCTCGAATTTCGTCAAATGCACCCACATAACCAGACTGATTTGGGTTAATCTCTTTGAGGAACGCAAGCTCTCGGGCCCAACTCGCGGAGTCTGGTATTAACTTTCTGGATTCTGTTTCACCATCCAACGTAACCTCTTTTTCCAGCTGATTGCCGTCAATAAGAAGAATTTGACTAGAGAGTAGTTCTTCTATTTCCGGATATGTGGTGACTGCAACTGAATTAGTGGCAACATTTCCACATGAAGTAAGAATCAGAATTGGAAGAATCAAAAAAACCCTCATAACAATGATTTTTTCATGGTTGTGTTAAGACGTCACCAGTCATCTCCTCAGGAGCTGCAATGCCCATGAAGTTGAGTATGGTCGGCGCAAGGTCACCAAGTTTGCCGTTCTTGAGCTCACCTCTAAACTCTTTATCAACCACAATGAAAGGAACAAGGTTCGTTGTATGCGCAGTATTTGGTGAGCCATCTGGATTAATCATGATATCTGAGTTGCCATGATCAGCTATAACGATGGTTAAGTAATCATTTTCAAGTGCAGTGTTTATTACAGCTTCGGTGCACTTGTCAACCGTTTCACAAGCTTTGACCGCTGCTTCAAAAACACCAGTATGGCCAACCATGTCTGGGTTGGCAAAGTTCAAACAGATGAAATTTGCAGTTTTTTCTTTTAGCTCCGGAATGATTTTGTCACGTATATCTTCCGCACTCATTTCCGGTTTCAAATCGTATGTCGCTACTTTGGGCGAGGGACAAAGAATCCTCTTTTCACCATCGAAAGGTTCTTCACGACCACCTGAGAAGAAGAAAGTCACATGAGGATACTTTTCGGTCTCTGCTATTCGAATCTGTTTTTTGTTATTCGCTTCTAGCACCTCTCCTAACGTTTGTGTTAAGTTGTCCTTCCCAAACATCACGTTCACCCCGTCGAAAGAATCATCATAATTTGTCAATGTGACGTAATGAAGGTCCATTTTTTTCATTCCATGATCGGAAAAATCTACCTGGGTCAAGACCTGTGTGATTTGTCGTCCTCGATCAGTGCGGAAATTGAAACAAAGCACTACATCGCCTTCTTGGATTTTTGTTTCTGAACAAATGATTGGTTTAATGAATTCATCAGTAACACCATTTGAATAAGAGTCTTTCATAGCTGCCAGTGGGTCTGTTGTTTTTGCTCCTTCTCCATTTACCATCGCATCATAAGCCAACCTCACTCTCTCCCATCGTTTATCTCTGTCCATTGCGTAATACCTACCAATGATCGTTGCTAGAGATCCAGTACTTTTTTCCATATGATCCAAGAGATCGGCAACATAACCTACTCCGCCCTGTGGATCTGTATCACGGCCATCAGTGAAGGCATGCAAGTGGACATTACTAACATTTTCCTGAGCCAGAACATCAAGTAGTCCTTTTAAATGCTGAATGTGTGAATGAACTCCTCCGTCAGAGACAAGTCCAATGAGATGGAAGGATTTACCTTGGCTTTTTGAGTAGTTAATTGCTTTTTGCAGCGCTTCATTCTTTCCAATAGAACCATCAGCAACGGCATTGCTGATTTTCACGAGATCTTGATAGACAATT
>JANQST010000126.1 GCA_028279155.1 Cyclobacteriaceae bacterium | reverse complement strand
TTGTGCATCTGTCAATTCCGAAAGTTTATTGAAGCCTTCTACGGTAGTCCTGAATTCGTCTGTTACTTGCTCGGTAGTTATTCTCAGTGTGGTAACGTTTCCATTTCCAGCCATAATTGATGCTGTCGGAAACAGGTTGACATCTTTGAACTTTCCCCATTTTCCTAATTTGATTGTTCCCGTCAAACTCCCAATGAATCGATGTGAGGTTTTATTACCAAATAGATAAGAGTAGTCAACACTAATGTATCCTTTCCTGAAGTCGTAGCTGAGAGAGGTTCCAAACGAATTCGTTAGATCATTTTCTGATGAATCCTTAGGATTAAAAAACCAATGTTCATAATCCAGGGAATAGCTCCATTTAGAGGACAATGAGCCCAAATAACCTCCAGAAAGAATGGTAGGGTTGTAGCTTGGCTCAACATTTGTGTTCCAGTATCCGGATAGGTCGAGATACGCTCCTGACTTATGAAAATAGGAGAGCCCTGCAGAATAGCCTGTTTGGTTGATGTTGTAGTCGCGGCCAGCACTTGTCACACTGGAGGTCATTCCAAACCGGACATTGAGTAGGCTGTTCTGGACATCATTTTGAAGCAAAACGCTATCAAGGAAATTAAAGATAGAAAGGGAATCCATCTCTTGCTCTAGCGCCAACAATTGCTCGGCATAGCTCAAGTTGTTGTCTTGGGCCATGCTAAACCCAGATTGACAAAGTAGCCATAGTATGGTGACTTTACGAAACATCAGGTAGGTTAGTGTTTAATTTCGTCTGTTGTTTAACCGGTCATTGTTCCGCTGTAATTGTTGTTTTCTCATCTGCTGTGACTTAATTCTTCTCAATAACATTTCCTTGAAGTCATTCTCCGCTCTTCTCAAGTTGTTCAACTGTCTGCTTGTGATCACTTTGAGAATTCGCTGAGAATATTCCTGTTCGAGATTGAGTTGCTGTTGTTTGACTGTATTCGCCATCTCAAGCATCCGCTTATTCTCTTCTTCAGTGGCAGAGTTAGGATCGAACGTTCGTCTGGCTTGGTCAAATTCCTTTCTTATTTCCCTGTTTCGATTACTGAATTCCCTATATACAGGCCAGAATTTTTCTGCTTGTTCAGGTGAAAGATTTAACCTTTCGGTAATGAGGGCAATCTTTGCGGCTTCAATCTTTTTCATTGCTTCAGGACTTTGTGCAAAGCCAGAAGCCATGAAAAACAGCAAAGGGATTATTAGTATTTTTTTCATTTCCTTAGTTTTTTAGAAACCATCTATTCTTATAAATAATCATCCGTTAAATCATATTCTATTAGTAAATCATCCAAAGCTTCATCTTCGAGTTGGAGATCCTCAAATCCTTCCATATCGTAAAACTCAATCGTCTCGACGGAGCCTTCAAATGCTGAAAATATGTCTGTCTCATCAAGTTGCATCATATCAATGTAAGCCAAAAGCTCTTCCTCAGGAATATCTGCCAACAGGTCTTCCGGAGTAGTCGTTTGATTGATAAACACGATACTCATTACGATTACAAGCATTGCTGCCACTGCAAAAGCTAACCTTAAAGCAGGTGTTTTTATCCAGACCTCTTTCTTTTCTTCTTGAATTCTATCCTGGATCTTCATCGGAAGATCATCGAAATAGCCTTCAGGGACTGAGAATGGTCTACTCTTTTTTTCTATATCGTCTAATTTGATGGGCTTCATCTCAACACTTTGACTACAAGTTTTATAAAAGGTTTAATCGTCCGTAATAAATTCTTCAATTTTTTTCACTGCATGGTGATAGCTGGCTTTCAGAGCTCCTACACTTGTTCCCGTGACTTCAGCAATTTCAGAAAACTTCATTTCATCAAAATACTTCATATTAAAAACGATACGTTGTTTATCGGGAAGCTTGAGTAATGCTTTCTGAAGCTTCAACTGCACTTCATCACCACTGATAGAAACATCCTCGTCCAATTTCTCACTTAGTTCTTTTGTCACATCTCCAATAGGAACGAAGTATTTCCTTTTTTTCTTTTTCAAAAAGGTGAGGCATTCATTTGTTGCTATTCGATAAATCCAGGTATACAGTTTTGAGTCCTCTCGGAATGATCCTAGATTTTTCCAAACCTTTACAAAAATCTCTTGAACCAAATCATCTGCATCGTCATGATCAATTACCATCTTCCTCACGTGCCAATACACTCGCTCCTGGTACTCTCTAACCAATAGGTTGAACCCATAGTTACGAGTTTCTTCTTCCCGGATTTTCTGAATGATCAGTTCTTCCACGTTATTCTCTGGTAGGTATCAGACCTTTGATGCTAAAGATAGCAGAAGGTTTAATTTAGATCGGTTTTTTATTTTGCAACTTTTTTAAAAAGGATGTAGTTACATTTAATGTAGAAGTATTTAGCATGGGAATCGCCGAAGAGATAAAACAAAAGAAGTTCAAGACAGAATATTCAAAAGCCGTTGTAAATCTTATTTATACCAATTCATGGCTCAATCAAACACACGTTGAGTTATTTAAACCTTTTGGATTAACAACTCCCCAATTCAATATTCTGAGAATTCTGAGAGGTCAACATCCTGAACCCTCAACCGTTAATCTATTGATAGATCGAATGCTTGATAAGAGCTCGAATGCTTCTCGAATTGTAGACAAACTTGAGGAAAAGAAACTTGTTATCAGGAAACAATGCAACAATGACCGTCGCGCGGTTGATGTTTTTATTTCGAAAGAAGGATTGAATCTACTTTCCAAACTAGACAAGGAAATGGAATCCTGGGAGAAGCAATCTCGAAATTTAACAGAGGAGGAGAGTAAAATCTTAAATACTCTTCTCGACAAAATCAGAAGCTAGAGATCCTGAAGCGATTCAAGGATACCAGCGTTGGCTCCCTTTTTCCTGGCTACTATCATTGGGATTGAGTCATTTACCTGGATCATGCGTTCCGCTTTACTACCGATGAATAGGGCAGAGGCTGCAGTCCTTCCTTTGGCACCCATCACTATCAGGTTTGCATTTTGTTTAGCCGCTTCATCATAAACCATCTTGGTTACATTTTGACCATCATCCAATGTATGAATAGGGATTAAGTTTTGATTGGTAATGGTAGCTTTTTTAAGCAGAACACCAAGATCCTTACTAGAATGCTCTCGCATGATCTCTGAGAATTCATCATAAGTCTTTCCTGAATAGCGATAGCTACTTGGAACGTTATACACATTTTGAAGAAGGATATCCACTTTTTCTTCTCCAGTCAGTGATAGTGCAGTGTCGAGTGATAAATCTGAATAATTGGAGAAATCAACCGGTACATGAATCTTATCAAATTTGAGTGATGAATTTTCAGGAACAAGCAAAATATTACATGCAGCCCTTCTAACGATTCGGGTTTTAAGCACTGAGCTATTTTCCTTTTTACGACCTATTACAATTAAATCAGCTCCGACTTTAACAGAGCAGCTTAGTATTTCCTTTGTTGCATTTCCTTTCCTGATCTCAACACTTGTTTTTATTTGATCACAATCAAATCCGGAAGCAATAGCTTCTTGGATTTTTTCTCTTCTCTCTGTTATTGCTTTATCAATCAAATCAGGAAATTCCTTTTCAAGAGATTCAGGCAGGTTGAAATCTTTAATTACGTTAAGAAAGGTTACTTCTGTTGTTTCAGCACGTTTGGCGATCTCACAAGCATTTTGGATGACAGCCTGGTCCGCTACTGAAAGGTCTAAGCAAACTAAGAGTTTATTGAAGGTGATCATAGGGTGTAATTTGATGTTGCAAAATTAGTTCATCAACAAACTGATGCCCTTATTGATTCCAAATATTCGTCTATTTTTTTGAGTATTTGGAAGAAATTTTTGGATTTAGAGTAGATAATAGATCTATTTCAAAATTTTATTCTATTCCTGGTAAAAGATCGCACACCATTTCAATCGTTTCTTTTGAGTGTGTTGGGAAATTCGCAATTCTGATATGATCATCCTTATGAGATCCATATCCGGATCCAATGATCAGTCCTTTACCTTTAAAAAAAGAAATGATTTTGGCTGGATCTTCAGCGTTAGCAACTATTGTCGTTTTGGATTGATACGTGGAATCAGAAACGAAGGGGCCTAAATGGGTGTGAACATCGATTGCCTGGTACAAAATCGTTGATTTATAAGTCGTATCGTTAATGATTTTTTGCTTCCCAACTTTTACCATGTCTTCAGCAATCTTTCCAAGAATGTAGATCGCTAAGCTATTGGGTGTCTCTGGTGTCTGATCCTTGTCTGAGACTTTTTTGAGATTAGGAAGCGCTTTAAAAGATCCTATGGTGGTGGTTTCAGATTTTTTGATGGCCTGCTCCTGACACCTTTGATTGCAAATCCAGACACCAAGTCCTGGAGGCATGCCAAATGCTTTCTGAACGGAGAAATAAGCAGTATCAACATTTTCTAACTTGATTGGAATGGAAGGAGTTGCGCTGACCATATCAAGCGCGATTAATTTATCAGGATTTTCAGTTCTTACTTTTTCAAGTTCACTTTCAGGAAGTGTGAAACCCATGCTTGTTTCGTTTTTAGTCAGGCCAATAAGTTCAGCTTCTTCCGGAATAGTAAAATCACTAAAGGGCTGGCCATCCTCTACCT
>JANQST010000117.1 GCA_028279155.1 Cyclobacteriaceae bacterium | reverse complement strand
TTTTACCCTGGCAGGTACTTTGGTTAACTCTTCGATTGTTCTGAAATCACTTCTCAAGATTCGATTGTCAGCTCCTACCGAAATAAATCCTGAGTTATCTGGTAAGAAGACCAAATCATAGATGGTTCCGCCAATATGACCATCAAGCACGATCGGCTCGCCAGGATCTTGGGCATTAAATAGCAGAATGTTATCATCTTGTGTTCCCAAGGCGAGGTATCTTTCATCATCACTAATATTTACCACACGGGCAATCTCTACATCCGGACGTTTAAAAAACTGGGTTGGTACCCTTGTTTCTACATCCCATTTAAGTACTTCACCATTACTTCCAGCTGAATAGAAACTATTACCATCTTTCGAGTAAACAACTGAACGCACTGCTATTTCAGTATTCTCCGCATCTTCAGGTACAGCCTTGTGATAATAATTCAATGTTGAATCACCAATAAATTTCGGATCTCCAACGTATTTTTCAGGATCAGCAATTTGTTTTTGCCTTGCTTCTTCTTCATAGAGCCCTTGGAGAGCACTATAAACACCTGAGTATATATCGCCGTTGTAATCTTTTCCTTCAGCTTTAAATTCTTCGTAAAATAAATATGCCTGTCTCGCCACCAAACCTTTCAATTGAGCGGTCAGACTATCTTCCGGCAAAATTGTTTTTGCTTTAATCGCCATTGACTGTGCAACCGCTTGATATCGAGCTTTCTCTGCAGCAGCTTGCGCTATTAGGGCTTCTTCAGCACTTCGTTGAGCTGCAGCCGCACTAGAGTCTGCTTGTACTTTTGCCGCCTCTGCAAGTCTAGTTTGTTCTTGAGCTCTAACTGTTGCAGCCTGTGCAGCCTGACGTTGTCTATCTGCTTCAGCTGCTTGATTTTGGGCATCAATGGTTGCCAGACGGGCTTCCTCGGCTCTTTGCTCTGCAATCTCAGCATTCTTCTGCGCATCCGCTTGTGCCGATCGTGCCTCAGCAGCTGCCTGTGTCGCAAGCTCAGATTGTCTGTTGGCCTCAGCCTCATTCTCCTGCGCCACTGCCAAATTTTTCTCTGCCTCACTTGCCTTAACGAAACCATACACCATGAATGTAAGTGATACAAGCGCTGCTATTGAAAGCACAACAGCAGTAATCCGCATCCTTCTAACCTGGCGTTTCTGAAGAATTTCTTTGTTTCGCTGCTCTGTTAAATAGGCTTTCTCAGAAGTTTCCAAGAACACCATTGTTCGCTCAAAGGCAGGATTGTATCGCTGACCCCAAACAAGCGTAGGACGATTCTCTTCTCTCCAGTTTAATGCAAGTTGAAGATCTGGCATTTGCCATAGTCCTGCCTTTCCTTCCTGGTATCTTTCTGCAGCTTCAGAGAGCTTAAGATACATTTCCGCAGCCTTGGATTCTTCATCCAGCCATCTTTTCAAGCGGATCCAAATTCGCATCAAACTTTCGTGCGAAATGTCAATTACCGTCTCAGATTCAAGTCGTATCCCGAACGGAGGCATCAAGAGCGATCTTCCAGGTTCACGGAAACGTTCAACAACTCTTACTACTTCATCTTCACTTACTCCAGCAATTGCCGCGATGGTCGAAAGCTTTGTAGGTCTCCTGATTCCCTGGTTTTCTGACCCTCGTTCGGTCAGTGCTTTAAACATCACTTCGCATATTTCCTTCTCACGTTTGCTCAACGAGTCAAAGGCCTCATTCGCGTGCAATGAAAGAGCTTCACGAAGTGTTCCAATGGAATTATAATGTCTTAAATCGATTTGCTCTCCTACCTTTCTATTCTCAGTCCAATATGCCCAGGTTCTCATCAAAGCGTGCTGCAAAATCGGAAGTTGATCAGGATTGTCTCCAACATCGTTAAGCAACTGCTGAGTCAAACGAGGGGCAATTTTACCTCCACCAACTGCTACCGGACCTTCAATAGCTGTTCTCTTTTGATCCCTTGTCATCTGAGGAATCAAATAGTGAGAGTCATTGATCATCTGAGTCAAATCCGGATATTGCGCACATTCTCCAATGAAATCAGACCGCATGGTCAAGGCAATATAAATTGGCTCGTCGTACTGATGAATTGCTTCAAGTAATAGGTTTACGAAAGCTGAAGATTCATCCAGATCCGATGTAGCAGATTCTAGCTTTCTATACCGGAAAAGTTCTTCAAACTGGTCAACAAGAACCAGAATGTTTTGATGATCATCGGCTTTTAATTGCCTAACTACTTCAACTAAACCAAGGGAACTACTTCGAAGTACGGTTCCAATGATTGTTTTCCGTATTAACTTATCCTCATCATTCAGATTGGAGTACTCCTTATCTCTTATTAGTAACGCTTCCGCCAGATTATCAATAGGCCCACCTCCAGGTCGAGTAACAACAATTCGCCAATTTGAACCAGCGTCTGTCATAAACCCGCCATACAACGTCGGAATTAGTCCGCAGAACATCAGAGATGATTTTCCACTTCCAGAGGCTCCAAGAATGGCAACAAATTTATTTTCTGACAGTTTACCAAGTATTTCATCACTTTGACCCTCCCGACCAAAGAACAAATGACTTTCTTCGATACCAAAAGGTCTTAATCCCGGAAAGGGATTAATTAATTGGGTAATGTCGACGATATCCTGAACATCTTCTTGTTGGCCATGAATATCCATTTCTTCTTCGCTCATATGCTTTCCATTTTAGTTAGAAAAGGGGTAAGATGATCCGGGACAAAATTTCCATTATTGCCCAAAATCATAGCGTTGTTTTTTTCATAGTGTTCTTTGTCTACTTCTTTAGATCCTTTGAAATAGACTGCTTTAGCCATTAATGGCTTATTTCTACCAAACCCAGGAGCTTTTAGAAGGTCTTGTAATTTGGTTTTGATCCATTCTTCCGAAGATTCTCCAAAATAAATAATGGAGCCATCGCATCTTCGGAGGTTCTCCTGATGTATGTATCTTAAATCTACCAGGTCACCTTCGTAGCTTGGAGATACTACATTAAATCCTTGATTTTTTAGATAGGTCTGTATCTCATCTGTTGCCTCAACATCTCTTCGGTCAGCAATCAAGTAGATGATTTTTGTTTTATCATCCTTGGTTTCTTGTCCTAAGCCTTTGATATCACGCTTATTCTGGAATCGGCCTCCGGTAACAAGTTCCTCCCTAATGATCGTCTTGGGTTCCTGAAGGGTAATTTGCAGTACTTCCGCCTCTTCCAGGGAAGCTGCATCACTTTTCAAATCTTCAATGAATATTTTTTGTCGTTCAGTGACGTTTTTTAAATCAGGTGAAACCCAAACCAATCTGCTGAAAGGCTGTTTT
>JANQST010000110.1 GCA_028279155.1 Cyclobacteriaceae bacterium | reverse complement strand
TCTACCAGCACCAGGCTGTTAGCTCCATTGTCGGTAGCACCGGTCCCGGCATGCCAGGAATCAAAATGTGCACCCATCAATACCACTTCTGATTTTAACTTCGGATCAGAACCGGTAAGTTCTCCGATGATGTTCACATTGTTATCAGGCTCATGGTAAAATTCTGTTTCCAGGTTTAACCGAACCTTAGGAGTCACTTCCTGATCCAGCATTCGAATCATCCTACCAAAATGCTCGGGCATAATTGTGAAATAGGGTAGTGGCTGCATATGACTGGTTTTGTAGTAGTATGTGCCATCTGGATGCAATGTTCCCAACAACATTGACCTTGATTTTAGGACAGCTAATGCTCCTTCTTCTTCCACAAACTCAAGAAAGTCCTGGTCTGCCACATCGCTGGTTTCCCAGGATTTAAGCAAATCCGGAAGTGGGGTCTGTTTTCTTTCAGCCACTAGCTGTTTCTCTCTTTCTTGTAATTCTTCTTTGGTAAGTGTTCGTAATACCGGGTCAGTCAATGATCGTTGACTTGGTGCGCGTCCCACCAAAATGATCTTATCACTCAATTTCCCTGCGTACGTTTGGCGTATTTTTTCCATGTCCCGGAAACTGCTGATATAAACAACTTCTCCTTCTACAATTCCATCGGTCCCTTTCACCATCGCCAAAGGATAGGCGTTGATATGCATATAATTGGGGGCAATCATTTCGACATTGAAACTCTTGATTTCCCATCCTCGACAGTCGGGGCAGTACTTTTCAAAATGGACATTCTGAAGTCCCAATTCCTTCATTTTATCTGAAACCCAACTCGCAGCAGCAAGATATTCTCGAGAACCGGTTAACCGCTGTCCGTACACATCGGTGAATTCACCAAGCATATCCATAACCTGAGAATTTTGAAAACCCTCTGCACGGATCCTGGCCAGCATTTCTTCCGGAATCTGACTTTGACCATTGAGAAGAACTCCGCAAAATAGAATTGAACTGATAACTGATTTGAGTTTCATTGTCGATTTTGTTTTGGAAAGCAGGTAAACTAGCAAAGGTTCAGCTGATATCAAACAGCAATTACTCGAAGAAAGCAACAATATGACAGGAGGTTTTATTGACTCGAAACCTCGTGCTTCATCCATTTTCCTGGACTTACTTCCATTACTATTTGCTCATTGTCAATGACGAGTGTGCCATTCACCAGGACATATTTTATACCACTCGAATATTCGTAAGGTTTTTGGTAAGAAGCATTTTCAGTGATTGTCTCGAAATCGAATATGGTAATGTCTGCATCAGATCCTATTTGGATACGCCCTTTTTCCTTCATGGCAGGCACCGAATTTTCCAGTCGCTTAGCCGGTAAATGTGTGATTCGTCCGATGGCATCAGGCAATGAAATGACTTGCTGTTCACGAATGTATTTCCTTAGAAACCGAGCAAATGTTCCTGTTGATCGGGGGTGACCTGTTTCTGCCTCATGTCCGTCTTTATTATACAATCCGGCACCATCGCTACTAATGATTCCCATTGGATTCTTAATGGCCATAGTGATCTCGCTTTCTGGAATGAATTCTGTTTGCACCAACGTGTAACCATCTACAGAGCGGAGTTCGAAGAATCGGTCTTCTGTTAGCCGTTCCTGCGTGGAAGCTAGGAAAATGCTGTCATAGGTAATGCCCCCGAATCGCTCTTCCCATCCTTCGTCGTATAAGGCACTTTGGATATAGGTCATGTTACGAGACCAGACATGAAAATCATAGCCAACATCCACTCCATTTTTACTCCCACCTTCAATTAAATCCAGACACAGTGGTGCTGATCCGACGGTAGAAGAGGTAAGGTGTGCTAGTTGCGCCTGGGCACCTGTTGCTGCTGCCATGGCTACTACTTCCATAACCGCCAAACTCATAGTTCCTGGAAAAATATTTCCCTTGTATCGTGCGTGAAGATGACATGGAACATTGTTTTTCGCAGCAACTTCAAAGAGCGCAAAAATCTCTTCATAAGATGCTCCGGGAGTATAATTGATACCAAAACCGATTCCAGCTGATCCGGCTTGTATTGCTTTTTCTGCAATTTCAACCATGGCCTTTATTTGCTCCTCGTTGGCAGGAATGGTTCCATCGACAAGACCTGCAGCCTCTCGGAGACTGCCATGTCCGACTGCTCTGCCATAATTGATAAGTGCGCCTGATTCTTTGAATCGATCGGCATAGCGCTGAGGGTCAACCGGTCCTCCGTGCATTCCCATGGTTGTTGTTACTCCATCAGTGATTTTGTGTGTATGGGCATGCTTGTTTGGGCGGTCAGATGAAAGGATATCGATGAACCCCGGTGAAACTACCAGCCCGGTCGCATCAATAACTTTGTCAGCATTAGCACTCAGGCCGTTTCCAATAGCAACAATGCTTTCATTTCTTATTCCAACATCGGTGACCTGATCTAATCCCGATTCAGGATCGATCACACGACCATTTGAGATGACAAGATCGAACGATTCATTGCTTGCACCCGACTGACAAGCAATCACCAGGACCAGGAGAAAGAATTGGATTTTGGTGAACAGCTTTTTCACTAAAAACATAGGTTGAAAGGTTGGTGTGTTCTTGTAAGTTAATGAATGCGTCATTAGTGTAGGAGTGCTTTTTAATGGATTGGTAGAATCCGTGACTTGTTTCTGCAGCGTGGTGTCTAACATTATGGTCGTGTTCTACAGAAGATGAAAGAAATAAAAAGTTTGAAACCAGTAGTCCCAGAAAGATGATACTAATCATTACGTCCTTTTTTACGAAGTACTTGCTTAATAGAAAAAGCATGAAGAAAAATGGCAATAGGGAGTAACACTGAGGCAAGCAAGAGATATGGGAATTCCACAAATTGCAAAGCTTCTTTTGAGCTGATGAAATCTGTGAAGTAAAAGCTGGAGATAAAAGAATAGACCGTAAGCAGCAGCACACAGAGCGAAACGATATTCCAGGTGAGAATACCCTCTCTTTTGATTTTGCCATGATAAACTGCCCATCCCATAAAGAGAGCTGTGATCCCGACCAAAATGTCAAAATTCAATCCTTCAAAAGTGGCTCTTTGAGGAAAAATGCCTTTGAGATAGGTCGAGTAAATGAGTAATTCTACTAATATCCTAAATGACTGTAGCAGGATTGGAAGATGAGCAGGGGTCCGCTCAAGTGATTTTGACATGAATTTGCTGTTCACCGAAACGAGCAATATCGCAAGAGCCGGGAATACGATTAACAATGGAACCCTTGGCGGCAGTTCGAAATTTCTAAGTACACCTGTTTGGGTTAAAATGATCAAATAGAATATCCATAGACTGCCTCCCGCGAATAGGGACAGAGCTATTTTTTTCTTTGAATAGGACTTGAATAGACTGATGAGCATTCCTACTGCAACCAGGGAAAGTGCATAAAAACCAAATTCAACCATTCGAATTTCTCTTTTTGACAAATGTAGAAACTGAAAGGTCGAAGGCACTTGACCCAAATTGCTAATTTTGAATTCTAAAGCTCGAGGGGGCTTTTCCGGTTTCTCTTTTAATGAAACGTGAAAAAGCGGAGAGCTCTGAAAAACCAAGCCGAAGGGCAATGACACTGAGCTCTTCCTGGTTATTTCGAATCAAATCAATGGCTTTCCTGAGCTTTAATTTTGCCAGGTAGCTAGTGGGAGGGTATCCATATAGTTCCTTAAAGACTCGAATGAAGTGAAACCTGGATAGCCCACAAGCACGACTGATCTGTTCCAGGTTGATATCTGCTAATCGATGGTCATTCATGTAGTCCACTGCGGTACTAATCCTTCGTAGAAGTTCTTTTTTGGTGGTGGATTTCGATGAAAGCATATTATCCATCTTCTTTAGCTGGTTCAACGATTGTGCCAGTACTTGCTCCAGAATTTCAGAGGTCAGCTCATACTCTTTATCCATGGAGTAGTCCGGCCCGATATGGCTTTTGTATTGATATAGTCTTACGAGTTTGTCTTTTAGTTCAGGAGAACATAGATCTGTTTTTGGTAAAAGTGTTATGTCAGTAAGTAAATCGTCATTGGGGTGGTCGAGAAATTGTTGCTGCTTGAGGGTAAGTTGCTTCGCTACGTCATTAAACAAAGAGTGACCGAAATGAATATTGAATGTTTCAGCATGCTCTTCCTTTGGGATGTGAAGGTCGTATGATTGTCCCTGGTTGGAAATGCAGTAGAACTCATCAGCAACCTTGTGCCATTTGTTTTCAACTCGCACTTTAGATCGCCCGGACCAATTGAAGAACAAGCTAAATGGACCGACAATGTTGTCTCGCTCTGTATGGAATGATTTCGTATTTAAAATGACGTTGGGCCAACCTTCGAACGCAAGGGGTTTGCCATGAAGGTCCCTGCCTTTGGAGAAATTCTGGGCAGCATTGGTTCTAAGCCATTGAATATCCGGGAATTTTTGAATGTACATGACGCTATGTAAATTAACGTAATCTCTTTGCGATCGGATGATCTTCGTTTAACTGCAGGAGATCCCATAGGTTTCCGTAAAGATCTTTGAACACCGCCACGGTTCCATAGTTTGCTTCCTTTGGTTCTCTGATGAATTCAATACCCTTACTGATCATGTCCTTATAGTCCCGCCAAAAATCATCCGTGTTAAGAAATAGAAAGACTCGTCCGCCTGATTGATTGCCGATAAATTCTTCCTGGACAGGTTTTGACGCCCGGGCAAGCAAAATCGTCGTTCCCTTCGAGCCAGGTGGTGAAACAACTACCCATCGTTTATCTTGTTCTGGTTGATAATTGTCTTCTATCAATTCGAAATTCAATTTCTGGGTATAAAACTCAATAGCTTCATCATAATCTTTGACTACAAGGGCTATATGGATGATGGACTGACGCATTTGAAATGGTTATAGTTAAAATAGGTAAAGGAATCCACTTATTTCAGCTTAACTCTTTGACTGCTGTTCCCGTGATTTTGATTTTTCCACCAAAAGGCAAAGCCTGAGCTTGATATATTGTCCTTGCGGGCCTTCGATTTTCGGGGAACAATTCAACAAATAGCTTATTTATTTCAGGCAAGTCTTCGAGATTATCGAAGGCAATGTCAACAAAAACAACATCGTTCTTGTCAAATCCGGCATGTTTTAAGGCAGAAAAAAAGTTTGAGAATGCCAATTTCCCTTCTTCCATTGCCGTTCCCGACATATATTTTCCATCAATGTTTACGGATAATTGGCCGCTGACAAAACACATATTATTTACTACTACGGCGTGACTTATTGGATTGGACCATTTGGGTAGTCCCTCGCCTTGCGTTATATACTTTTTACCCTTCATAGGCTTTAGGTTTTGAGATATTTAATTCACAGGTTTGAAATGATCACCATTCAGATGTAGAAACCGCGTAAACCTCAACATCCATGTGTTCCTCAATGAGCTCAAAACGTCGCTTTTCTTCCTTTTGAAATTTTTCATTATCGGGGAAAAGTCTTTTCCGATCAGACTCAAAATCGTAATCGTCCAGACCATGTGCAATGAGAGCATTTTGAT
>JANQST010000096.1 GCA_028279155.1 Cyclobacteriaceae bacterium | reverse complement strand
AGCCTCTTATTTGGGAATGTCTGCTGAGTTCCTAAGTAAAATACGCGCTCTTCCAGTGAAAGATAAGTCTTAAAGTGAGGTAAACTTCGCGCCCTGATATATTCTCCTAAAACGCCAAAACCCCAACTAAAGTCGGGGTTTCGTAATTATAAGTGGGCCCTGCTGGGCTCGAACCAGCGGCCACCTGATTATGAGTCAGGTGCTCTAACCAACTGAGCTAAGGGCCCTCATTTCCAAACATCTTTGAAAATGGGAGCGCAATATTACATATTTGCGCCCTAATATTCAACGGATGTCGGAGCAACTTAATGGTATAGAAGCAGTGATTTTTGATTTTGGTGAAGTGATCATCGAACTCGACTATCCTAGAGTAATTGCAGGGTTTTCAGAAGTAGCAAGCAAGAACATTGAGGAGATCCATGAGTTGGTAGTCACGGCTCCAATATTGAAGGAATTTGAGGTTAACAAAATAAGCACATCCGAGTTTCGTGCGGGAGTGAACGATTTGTTGGGGATGTCATTAGATGATGTAACATTTGATGCGATCTGGAACTCAATGTTGAAGAACCTTCCGAAAGAAAGAATGGATATTCTGGCTCAAGTGGGTGAGCGATTTGATACGTACATTTTGAGCAATACAAATGTTATTCACGAAAAAGCCTATAACAAAATGATCCTGGATGTTACCGGGAAACCTAATCTTCATGAATTTGTTAATAAGGCATATTTCTCGCAGGATATTGGACTCAGAAAGCCAGGGAAGGAGTGTTACCAGCATGTTATAGAAGATATAGGGTTAGAGCCGGAAAAGATGCTTTTTTTGGACGATCGATTAGATAACATTGAAGGAGCTAGAAGCTGTGGATTAAAAACCGTACATGTGACAGATGCAAGCCTGCAACTAAAAACAATTTTTTAGAATGGAAAATGAGCGGAAGACAAGGCTGATACAGCTTACCCTTTTTGTTGTCACACTGGTCACGACAACACTGGCCGGCACTGAATGGATGTTAAACAAGTATCTGATTGTTGGGATGACCTGGTCAGACTTTACTGCTGGATTTTCATTTTCACTACCATTTCTGGGGATACTAACCGTTCATGAATTTGGTCACTACTTCACAGCCCGTTACCATCAGATAAAAGTTTCTTTACCCTATTATATACCATTGTGGTTTGGATTTATGCTGAGCCCATCCATTGGTACCATGGGAGCTTTTATACGAATACGGGAACACATTGATAGTCGTTTGAAGTATTTCGATGTAGGAGTTTCAGGTCCTATAGCTGGATTTGTAGTGGCCTTGGGAATTCTTTACTATGGGTTTAGCAATCTACCTCCACAAGATTATATCTACGAAATTCATCCTGAATATGAGCAATTCGAATCTGTGGATGAGGCGATCAACGCCAGTGAAGGTTTTGTTATTCACCTCGGAGGGAATCTCTTGTTTGATTTTTTCAAAAATTATGTAGCAGATCCGGAATTGCTTCCACATGAAAATGAATTGATGCATTATCCTTGGTTACTTGCAGGATATCTGGCACTTTTCTTTACCGCACTTAATCTTTTGCCCATCGGTCAGTTGGATGGAGGACATGTATTATTTGGGCTGTTTGGCCCTCAAAAGCATGCAATTATTTCACGGGTTCTATTTAGCTGCTTTGTCTTATACGCTGGCTTAGGGTGGGTAACGATTAATGACATGAAAGACATGTCTATGGAGAGCTTGGGCAATTTCTTGCTTTCAGTAGGGATGTATTTGATTGTAGTTTACATAGCGGCATACAGTGTTTTCAAGGAGAAGAAAGACCGATTGCTGTATGCTACTGTTTTACTCACAGCTCAATTTCTCATCAATCTTTTTACAGGGTGGGAAGGATACCAGGGCTGGTTGTTGTTTTCTGTTCTAATCGGAAGATTTCTTGGGGTTGATCACCCACAGGTTAATGAGGATCAAGACTTAAGCATGGGAAGAAAAATTATTGGCTGGATCGCGCTTGTAATATTTATAGTTTGTTTCAGTCCCAGACCACTGGTCCTTGAGATTCCTACCGCAATTCAAGGAACTCCGTAATTCCACCTAGCATATTTCTCACATTGGTGAATCCTTGAGAGGTTAAGTATTTTTTTGCGCGATTTCCTCTGGGACCGGTGTTGCAATGGACAACAATTTCCTCCATTTTATACTGACCCAGTGTTTCAAGGTTTTGTGGAAGTTCTCCGAGTGGGAAACATTTAGCTCCAATATTTTTTTCCGTATGTTCCCATTCTTCTCGTACGTCAATAAAGTGGAAAGTTGCTCCTTCTTCTAATCGCTTTTTAACTTCCGTGCAGGTTATGTCTTCACTCATTTGAGAATGATTTTCTGTATACTATACGAATCGTTTAGGTGAATTTTCAGCAAATATACGCCTTGCCTGAATTTAGAAATATCATGTGAAGGCTGTCTTTTTTCGGAAAGCAAAACCTGACCATCCAGGTTAAGTAATTCGATCCTGTCATAATCCTCAAGCACTTGAAATGTCCCTTTAGTAGGGTTGGGGTATAGGGTCAAAGAGGATTTAGGGTCGGCGGCCAAAACAAACTCAATCCCATTTTGGAATACTGGTCGAATCATTAAGGCTCCGCTTAGACTTACGTTTTGAATCCAATCTCCATCTTTATTTTCAAAAATATGTGGAGAGGCGTCTGGATTGCTTCGGTCAAAACCCACACCTATGTAATCATTGATGAACTGTTGGTATGCGACATAAAAGGTATCCGTGACCACCACAGGCCTACTCAATTCATATCGGGTAAAAGCATCTCGTGCTTCATTGTATTCCACCGTTATTTGTTCAGAGGTAAGCATTACTTCCGGTGATAGACTCCTAAGTATTTTTAATGTTAAAGTAGGAGCAGTCTGTAGAATCGGAGCAATGTTGGGAAAATTGAAGTCAACATGGGTAACGGTGTCTCGCTGTTCAACCCAGAACTGAACAGCTACCTGACCATTTCTGATATTCGTACCTGCTGCAAACTCGGCTGTCCCATCATCAAATGCATAATAATTGTGTAGTGTATAATTCTGTTGGATCGTGTCATTTACACGTAGATCTATAACTGAACCATCAAGAACACCATCATTTGATTTGAGTGAAATAGAAGTTTCCAAAACCACTGAATCAAAGGTGGTGATGCTTGAAAAATCCACATCTGCCAGATTAATTGGGATGAGGTCGGAGTCCATTAGTGTGATCGTGTCTTTTTCTGATGGAGCTAATAAAGCATATGCACGATCCGAATCACTAATAAATACATTATTATCTATGGTGTTTGATATGGTATAGGCAACATCTATAGGATAGAAATCTGTTGCATCAAGATTGCTCACCTCAATTTTTTGATTCGTGATGAAGCGATTATCTGTATTGAATTGGACAAGCGGAATCGACTTAAATGGTTCTAATGGTGAAGTCAAATCCCCAGAAAATGCTCGATCAAGATAGCCATTATCCACATTGCTGCGGCCTTCATTTAGATAAATCCAATCTATATGCCATGCATCAAACGGTCCATCAAGGTCTCCATATGATTGGAATCGGAATCGGAAATTCTCGCTAAAGAATGCGGTTGTAACTTCTATAATCTGCTGAGTGAAGATTGATTCATCAATATTCTCATTGCCTTCCATGGACCAAATAGGTATCCAATCGGAGTCACCGTTCATAAAATGTAAAACAAGAGAATCACCTTCCTCAGGCTTTTCCACATTTCCACCTGCTTGCCAATAGAAGGAAAAATAGATGTTGTCGCTAAGGGATTTCCCGCTTAAATCAATAGTAGTTGATACAAGTTCATCCGCCAGACCCATAGCAGTGTTGTCTCTGACATAAAAATCCCCATTTCTGTCCAACCCGTCGAAGGTGGCAACATTGTAAGATGGTGGATTGATAGCCATCGTTGAATTGACAAAAACATTTGCGCTTAATTCAGCATCCCATTGGAGTGTGGTATCCGTTCCCCAAATCCGATTTTCATCGACCTCCCGATTCGCCAGGGAAAAGTCATCCCAGAATGGAAGTGTAGCAGGACTTGCTGCATTTGTTTTGTTAGTTTCAGCCATTCTTCCTTTTCTTGTTTGGATGTTTGAGATCGGCTTGACCACCAGTTGGGCGAAGGATAGATGTATTAGAAGTGTACAAATGATGTAGGCCGTGTACCT
>JANQST010000091.1 GCA_028279155.1 Cyclobacteriaceae bacterium | reverse complement strand
AAGTGAAAATTGAAGTAAGCAGATAATCCAATTTTATTTTGACCAAATGAAGAATGCAGCGCTAAAATATTTTCTAATCAGTCTTGTGATCATCATTATCGACCAGATTGTCAAAATGTTGGTTCACAACAACATGACTATGGGTTCAGGAGGTCAGATTATGATTTTTGGCACCTGGTTCAAACTTCATTATCTAACAAATCCTGGGATGGCATTTGGCCTTAAATTGGATTTCATTTATGGCAAACTCATTCTAACAGTCTTCAGGATTGCAGCAATGTTTGCCATTGGCTATTACTTGTATTCTTTGGTCAAAAAAGAAGCACATAGAGGTTTGCTTATCTGTATAGCTCTTATTCTTGGTGGCGCAATTGGCAATTTGATCGATAGTATTTTCTATGGTGTCCTGTTAGACAACGCACCTTTCGATGCTCCATCTCCATGGTTCCATGGTCAGGTAATCGATATGTTCTACATAGACATCTGGGAAGGGTACCTACCAGACTGGATACCACTTTTGGGTGGAGATTACATGGCACTCTGGCCTGTCTTCAATATAGCAGACGCCTCTATTTTCGCTTCAATCTGTATCATTCTTGTCTTTCAAAAGCGTTTTTTCAAAAAAGAAGAAGCAGAAGAAAGCCCTGAGTTAGAAGAAACCGCAAGTATTTAAGCCTTGAATGTTTTTCACATCCTAAATGGCGATGCGCTAAAATCTCAGTTGCCTGCCAACACACTTCTCGGTGAAGTAATCGTTGCCCGAGAATGTCTTGTAGATGGTGATGTTTCAGGAAATACGCTTAATGAAATAATACAATCCAGGATTACATCCATGCATGAGATGTATGATGTTTCGGAAAATGAATATGTCCAACAGACTGTACCTGAACTCAAAAAAATTGAAAACATCGACGAAGGTGAAGTCAACCTTTGGTTTGAAGATGATCTATTCTGTCAGGTCAATCTCTGGTTTGTATGCCATATTTTACATGAAAAACCTGTCAACATTTATCTAGTCAGACCTACTGGATCGTTGCAATATGGTTTTGCCGGACATAAGCCGGAACAGCTATCAGAATTGTTGAAAAACAGGACGCTGTTAAGCAAGGATCATATCATTCAGTTTTCACAGCTTTGGAAAGCCTATCAATCAAACGATCAAGATCGACTTCTTGAGATTTCACAAAAGTTAGGACAATCCTTCTCCTTCGTAGTGGAAGCTACTAAAGCTCATCTTCAAAGACTCCCTTACGGAGATGGTCTTCCCGAACAATCGCTCTTCGAAATCATGGATGAACTTAACACCCAAGATTTTGGCCCTGTATTTCAAGAATTTACTAAACGGCATCCGATTTATGGGTTTGGGGACCTGCAAGTCAAGCGACTCTTCGACCAGCTCATGAAAAAATAATTGGTTAGGTATATTTGAGAAAATCCTAACCAATGGCCAAATCAAAGATTGACTTCAGACACCTTCTTATCGAAGCGCTTCTTATCGTTTTCACGGTATTATTAGCGCTGGCATTGAGTGAGTGGAGAAGCAACATTAAGGAAGAAAAAACCAAAAAAGCAGTTCTCAACAACATTATCCAAGAAATTAAAAGCAACAAGGCTGACCTTGAAAGCAAAATGGGATACCATCTTGAAACATCAAGAAAAATTGGTGAGTACATCCATTCAGACAGTCTTTGGTCAACCCTCAAATACTCAACTGGAATTGAGGCCATGATTCAAATAATGAGCAAAGGCCTACAGAACCCAAAACTTCAATCAGGTGCTTGGCGAAGTGCAGAGCTGAGCGGCATTGTAAATACTTTCGATTTCGAAACAATCTACTCCTTATCCACAGTCTATCAGGTTCAGGCAGAAGGACCGGAGATTACCTGGAAATCCATGGCTGCATATTTTGCAAATCCATTTTCGTACGATCCTGCCAATGCTAAAACTTTTGGTGAAATGCTTCAGTTAGGCTTCCGTGAGCTGCATCAGCAGGAAGCAAGTTTGATTAGAGCCTACCAAAATGTGCTCGAGCAACTTGAGGAGAAGACAAACTAATCCTTCATGAACCAATCCAGTTCTTCTGTAAGAATTTCCGGTTTCCCTTCCAATGTCTTATGAACAGGGCATCTATCTGCTATTTCAATCAATCGTTTTCGCTGCTCGGGAGTTAAATCCCCTTTCAACGAAACCAACCGTTTAATTTGGTCTATTTTCCCTTTCGAGTCTTCGCTGTTTTCTCCGTCGACTTTGTGAATTTTGTCATGAGTCAGTTTTACATTGACTTCTTCAAGCGGAATCTTCTTGTAATCGGCATACATCCGTAATGTCATAGCCGTGCATGCTCCCAATCCAGCTAACAAGTACCCATAAGGAGTTGGGCCCAAATCGTCTCCTCCAACGCTAGGTGGCTCGTCTGCGATAAGATGATGCCTGCCAGCGGTAACTTCAGTCGTATACCCTTTTGACCCTACCCTTGTCCAGACTTCTCCTTCAGGCGCATCCTCTGTTTGACTCTCATCGATGTAGCGAGAAGCCCATCCGGCAATGACCATCCCAACATATCTTGCATCTTCTTCCTTCAATAACAAATGATCTGCTCCATCGAGTGAAATGAAGCTTTTAGGATGCATCGCTTCCACGAAAATTTCCTGGGCACTTTCTATTCCAACCGTGTTATCCTGTGGAGAGTGTAGCACCAATAGTGCTTTTTTCAAATTCTTGATAATTCCCTTCTTCTCATTCTCTGCCAAATCGTCAAGGAATTGCTTTTTCATCTTAAAAGGCCTTCCTCCAATGTTGATTTCAGCCTCGCCTTTCTCTTCCAGTTCATTTCTGCCGGCTTCCAGTAAATGAGAAACATGTGTTGGAGTGGATGGTGCTCCAACTGTTGCAACCGCCTTTACCGCCGGAAGCTGACCAGCTACATGAAGAACAGCAGCACCACCAAGCGAGTGTCCGACGATGATCTGAGGTGCCTCATGATATTTCTCCAAATAATCGTACGCCTCTTTCAAGTCAGAGAGGTTCGAAGTAAAGTTGGTATCAGCAAAATCTCCTTTACTTTGTCCTAGTCCTGTGAAATCGAATCTCAACACAGCCATTCCTATCTTGGTAAATGCCTGAGAAATATGATCCACCGATTTTAAATTTTTCGAACAGGTAAAACAATGGGCGAAGAGCACAAATGCCTTAGGCTTGCCAATTAATGGAAAATCGATTCTTCCGGACAATTCATGACCTTCGGTATTTTGAAAGGTAATTTTCTTAAATCGCATGTGATTAGAAAGGTTTAATTATCTTGAACGGGAAACTGATTTGGTTTAATGCTGTCATTAAGCTAACAGGTTTTACAAAAATGAGAAAGCTTTCGTTCATATCGATCATCTTGTTTCTTATCGCATCATCCGCGAGCGGACAAATGCTGAAATATGAGGTGGTAAAAGGGAACAAGAAGCTTGGAGACATGACGGTTGAGCGACGCTCAAACAATAACTACATTGAATACAACATCAAGAGCAAGGTTGTTTTTCGCATCCTTTTTTCATTCACAGTGGATTTCGAATGCTCATCGGAATATGTAAACAATGTTCTGGAGCGGGAATCAACAATCAATAAACTGAATGGATCCACACAAAAATCATCAGTTGTGACTAGGAGTGGCGAAAAGTATTTACACACCCAAAATGATATCACTACTTCATTCTCGGGTCCAATAGACTATTCTGTTGGAGCGATATATCATAACGAGCCAGCTCCGGGACAAAAAGTGTATTCTCCCCAATTTGGTCAGTTTCTCACCTTCGAAGAAATAGATGATCACGTTTATAAAATGGAATCACCAGACGGCATCAATGTGTACACCTACATGAACGGAGTCTGCACGGAAGTCAAAGTCTCAAGAGACTTTGCAAAGTTTTATTTCAGAATGGCTCCAGAAACTTTTTATGCCGTCCAGAATGGAATTGACTCGATTGTTGGAGGAAACTAGTTCTTGAAGAAAGAATCTACGAATTCGACTTTGTTGAATATTTGCAAATCATCCACACCTTCACCAACGCCAATGTACTTTACTGGGATTTGAAATTGGTCAGAAATACCAATGACCACTCCACCTTTTGCTGTTCCATCCAGTTTGGTGATGGCAAGTGAGGACACATTCGTAGCCTTTGTGAATTCCTCTGCCTGTATGAACGCATTTTGTCCGGTACTGCCATCCAAAACCAGCATGACATCATGAGGCGCTTCCGGTATGAATTTTTGCACCACTCCTTTAATCTTAGATAGCTCGTTCATCAAATTCACTTTGGTATGAAGTCTACCGGCTGTATCAATAATCACAACATCCGCATTTTCTTCTTTACCTCTCTTCGCAGCCTCAAAAGCTACTGCCGCCGGATCTGTGTTCATTCCTTTTGAAACAACAGGAACCCCAACTCGCTCGCCCCACATAATCAACTGGTCCACTGCTGCCGCACGGAAGGTATCTGCTGCTCCTAGAATTACCTTTTTACCTATCCCTTTGAACTGGGCAGCCAACTTTCCAATGGTCGTGGTTTTTCCTACACCATTTACTCCTACCACTAGGATGACATAAGGGCCCTCTACTTCTGGAACCGTGAATTCTTCGAGATCGACAGTATTGTTTTCCGAAAGTAGCCCGGCAATCTCCTCTCGTAAAATCTTGTTCAACTCACCAGTATTCACATACTTGTCCTTAGCAACCCGCTCTTCAATCCGTTCAATGATCTTAACGGTTGTTTCAACCCCTACATCTGAGGTAATCAACACTTCTTCCAGATCATCAAGAACCTCTGCATCGACAGTAGATTTTCCAACCACCGCCTTATTCAACTTTGAAAAGAAATTATCCTTCGATTTTTCTAATCCTTTGTCAAGCGATTCCTTTTTCTCCTTGGTAAAAAACTTAAGTAGACCCATTGGCGGCAAAAATAGAGCGAAAACCATAAAAAAGGAGCACCCATAATTGGATGCTCCATTCTTGGTTATAAACAGAGAGACTTATTTCTTAGATATCTTGAAAACCCGAGTTTCATCTTCAACTGTAATCTGAAGCAGATATAGACCAGGGACGAACCTGGAAACATCGAATTGATTATTTCCAATAGATTCTTCAAGCACCTGTCCAGTCAGTGAAACTAACCGGACCCTGGCGCTACTAGGCAAATTTTGAATGTTCAAAATGTTTCTTACCGGGTTCGGATAAACAGCTATGTCTGCAAAATCAAACTCATCAGCAAGTTCTGTTTTAATTGTGTTTGACACAACGACAGAAGTAGTGCCAGCAGAACAACCGGAAATCACAACATCATCAATGTAGACATAGTCAGAGTTGGTTGATGCATCACATCTAAACCTTATCCTGGCGTTAGTTGCCGCAAAACCGGTTGTCAACGTAACAGATTCGTTGTATCGTTGATTGTTGTTGAAATCAGTACCTCGTGCCCAGGAGGCCACGGTTGTATATGAGCTTCCACCATTGGTTGATACCTGCAACCAAAAATCCTCACCTATTTCCATGCTTCTTGGGTAATAAGAGAAATCAATGGTCAACTCTTCAAAATCTGAGAGATTTAGGTTGTCTGTTGTCATCGTAGAAGATGAGGTGTTGTCTCTTAATCGAATGCTATAGGTTCCATTAGAATATGCTGCATCGTTTGCACTTCTTCTTGCATCAGATCCACCATCATTCCAAATGCCCCAACCACTTTCAAAGTCGTTGGAATCAACAGTAGCGGTTGAACAACCTCCACCAGGATTAGCAGTCGTGACATTGATGGACCCTCTACCTGAAACATTTCCCGCAGCGTCTTCAGCTTCTACCTCCACCAGGTAGGTAGTGGCCGCTGTTAGTCCGGTAAGACTTGCTCCTGCGCCGGTGACACTTCCAAGATTGGATCCGTCCAAATAAACATTATATTGAACAACTCCTACATTATCAGTAGAAGGATTCCATGTCACATCAAACGAAGTTTCAGCAATGTTTGAAGCAGTCAATCCTGTCGGAGTTGATGGAGCTTCGGTATCGCCACCTGATCCTCCAACTGTCAATGAGAGATCATCGACGGCTATGTCACTGGACCAACTAGACCCTGTAGTTCCCACAATTCTCAGTTTGACGCTTCCTCCTGCATAGGTGTCAAGGTTTACATCTACTGCATTCCACTGGTTCCCCTGACTACCAGACAAATTCCAGAGATCAGTCCAGTTTAAGTCATCAACAGATGCCTGTATTGCCAAAGATCCGATGCTTGTTCCAAACATATGATGTTGGAATGAGAAGGTAGCTGTACTTTCCCCCGAAAGGTCAAAACAGTCACTTTCCAATATCGCTGTAGCATTAGATCCAATTTGTCCTGGGCTTCCATTTGTCGAAGCTTCAAGGAACATATAAAAAGAGCCTTCTGCTGCAGTGCCCGGTCCGGTTCCTGAAGACAGGGTTCCTCCCGAATCTCTAACCCAATTTCCGTCATCTCCGGACACTTGTGTCCACCCATCGTTCGATTCAAATCCTTCTGCATACGGAAATGAGGAAATGGTAGCACTACAGCTCAATGAAGCAGCGCTTGTTACTACATTGATTGCAGAAGATTGAGCAGATTCATTACTCGCTGCATCAAATGCTGATACACGAACAGCGTAGCTTGTATTGGGACTTAATCCTGTCACTGATGCTGATGTTCCCGATACTGACCCAATATTTGATCCATCTAAAAAAACGTTGTATCCGGTTACACCCGTATCGTCTGTGGATGCATTCCAACTCACATCAAAAGATGTAGCTGCAATGTTGGAAGAAACCAGGCCAGTGGGAACAGAGGGAGCATTTGTATCGCTAGAGCCACCAGCAGCTAACACCGCTTGATAGGCATTTACCCGCCCATTTCCATACTCATTGTCAAACCCAGAAGGTCCAATGTCATCAGCAGTGGAATAAAGGATGTTTTCCACTTCTGATTTTGTTAAAGCAGGGTTCACGGACAATACCAGCGCTGCTACTCCCGCAGCAATTGGAGTAGCACCTGATGTCCCGCCAAACCCTGTGCTGTAGTTTCCTGAAAACCAACCGGCTGATCCTTCTCGATCAATTGTAACCAGGTCATGCTCCGTGGCAATTAATTGTCCCTGCGCATTGAATACCCAATCATCATTGCTAGGCGCAACAACATCCAATGTTGGTCCATAGTTACTGAAGTTACTTCGCTCACCATCTCCTGAAATGCCTCCCACAGCAGTCACTGATGGAAGATCAGCAGGATAACTCACGCACGTACCAAAATCATTTCCTGAGGCCACTAAAATGATACATCCGAGTCCGCCCCGTCCATTGGTAGCTGCATTGTTAAATGCGGCGGTAACCGATGAAATGTTAGCGGTACATGAAGTATATCCCCATGAATTTGATAATACATCGGCTCCATTATTGACCGCCCAATTGATCCCATCCGCAACATCTGCATTGGATGTATTGGGAGCAAAAATATTGACACTGAACATGCTTACGCCTGGAGCAACACCCCTAACACCAATTTCATTGTGCAAAGCCCCAATCAACCCTGCACATTGCTGACCATGTCCATCATTTGAAAGCGATGGTGTTCCGTTTCCTCCATTCGCTGGAGTATATCCCGGAAGGAGTGTAGCCATATCTTCATGGTTTTCTAATCCATCGTCAATAACCGCAACCGTCACATTGTTTCCGGTAGCAATACCCCATGCTTCAGGAGCATCGATATCCGCATCATTAAGCAGGGCTTTTCCGCCCAGATCAGTTCCGCCCGTATTGTTTAAGTGCCACTGATATTGATAAAAAGGGTCAACCCTTCTTCTCAATTCCATCTTGAAATCCGGCTCTCCCCAGTCTAACAAGCCTCTTTCGCTGATCTCCTGAATTAATTTCAGCTGATTCTCAATCTCCTCTACTTTAATAATAAAAGTGTTTGCATCAGTCAAGTTCTTAACAAATTGACCTTCATACTTCTGAATCAAATCATTGATCGCATTTAATCCGACTCCATTTTGAAGCCGAATGACCACCCGCTTGGTGAACCAGGCCTGGA
>JANQST010000090.1 GCA_028279155.1 Cyclobacteriaceae bacterium | reverse complement strand
CAAAAAGAGGCATATCTTCGAGATATAGATAGTGAGTATCTATTTTCCATAGCTGGTTCTTAATGAAGGAGGGGTTACTAAAGTAACCCTTCTTTTTTTTTCTTCTTTTCAAACTTTCTTGTACATTTATCAAATGATTAATGATCGAATTAATCGGCTGATCACTGTCATGGAAATGAATCCAACTTCATTTGCTGAGAGTGTGGGAGTGAATGTCACAGTGATATTCAATATAATAAAGGGGAGAAGAAGCAAGCCGAGCTACGAATTGATCCTTAAAATCTTAAAAACTTACGACAAGCTGAATGCCGAGTGGCTCATCAAGGGATTGGGTGCCATGTGGAACGATGATGTCGTAAAATCACAGCCTATTGCGCCGAGCCAGGTGAACCTGGAGAACAGAATTCGCGAACTATTCGTGAAGCTGAGGGTTACAAACCCTGAAGCTTACGAAGTTCATGAATTAGAAGAACTCGTTTCTTTTGTTCTGGAAGAAAGTGAAGCACAGAAAAACAAGTTGATCTTGTTGAATGACCGACAGGAAAATATGTTGGGTGTGCTTCGTGAAAAACTTAAGCTGAGGGTTTAAGATCACTTCATCCCTTAAGATTTATCTTCATTTTTGTTGTATGAGTTCGCTATAAAAACGTTATGTGTAATATATTATGCACTAATGTTTTAACAGTATATTTTATCTAGCGAATGGGATGGAAAGTGAAATTATTCGATGATCTTAAGCGCGATTAATTCACGCTCAATGCTTTTTCTAAGGCGGATCTTCTGATAGCGGTGGTAGCCTATGACAATAAAGAGTAGGGCTAATAGGCTTCCGGAAGTTATTTTAGAATACATGAGGATAGAAGCTATTCTTTCTTGTTTGTCTACTTCAGCAAAGTAACGTTTTGTTATAAGATCCATATTATAACGCTGGTCAGTATTTTGTACTTCGCTCTGGAGGCTTACATAATCATTCATGTTAGCGGTATAGAGATCTTCATAATGCTTCGTTTTTTCATACTTTCCAAGGGTATAATTAAGGTCCGCACATTTTTTGTATATTTCGAAATAATCTGGGTGGGTTGGTTGCAAATCAATAAGCTCTTCCGCCTTTGCAAAATACTCCTCTGCACTTTTATACCCTCCTAATTCGAAGTAGGTTTCTGCAATGCCAAAGTAGCTTGAAAACAATGATTTTTTCACTTTTTTGAGACCCTTGTATTCAATGGCTTTTGAATAACTTTCTAAGGCAAGCTCATAGTTTCCGCTTAGTCTATATGTTTTGGCAAGATTATGATGGTATTTCCCTTTTTCATGAATGTTATCTTCCGAAATTTCTTCGATTACCCTTTTTCGAACTTGAATGGATTTTTGAAATTCTTTGGCTTCAGTTAATGTTAATGCCAATCTGTTATTAAAGTTAAAGTAGTTTCTAGAACCCACATCTAATTTTTCAATATTCTCGCTTAACAAGTCAATCGCTAAATTGTAGTCTCCTTTATCCTTATAAAGTGCTGCTATGTTATATTTAATGATAAGATCCATGTCCTCATCAGCATACTCTAGCCCTTTAAAAAAGTACTCTTCAGCTAATTGGTATGCCTTGAATCTTCTAAAAATATCTCCACACCTGTAATACAATGATGCCAGATTACTTTCAACTTCATCATAGCTCGCATTTTTAGAATATCTAATTCCCTCCAAATAGTGAATGATTGCCTTGGCATAATCATCTTCAACCGTATATATATATCCAAGTAAAAGATTTGATCTAGTTAACCAGTGAGCGTTGCCCTTACCATCATTTTTGGCTTTTGCTTGAATTGTGAAGCTTTTAGCTTCTTGGAAGTCTCTTGATCTCAAGAGCGATGATATTGAATCTAAGTCACTTTGAAAAGTTGAAGAGCTCGCCGGAAGAAATATTAGAAAGCATCCTAAAACAAATAGATGTCTCCCTATTTCCAATAACTGATTCATATCCTACAAGTATAAAAAAAAACGCCGATATAATCGGCGTTTTTCGGTAAACTATAACTAATAATAGTTCAAGTATCATTTAACCCTTACAACCAGGATCTCCCAGATTGCATGGAGGATCATCGTCATCTGGATCTCCAGTTTGATTCAACTGAATATCCTCTTGCAACATTTCATCAATTGCATTTTCATCTGCGCAAGCGCCAAGGGTGAGAGCACTTACAATAACCATCATTGTTAGGATTTTTTTACGCATAACTGTAGTCGTTTTTAGGTTTAATAACTGTTAATCGGACCAAATATAAAAAAAATATTACAAATAACTATTTTATTGGATTTTTTTAATATTTTTTTTCCTCATAACAAGCTGATTATTAACGGTTTTAGATAGATTTGTAACCTAAATTTAGAGTTATGAAAAACGTTGCACTTCCCGTGTTATTATTGATCATTTCGTGCACACCACAGCCGTCGTATTCTTCGTACGGTGACGAAATTACATCAGAGAATTCTATGTCTACAAATGACTTCCTTTCAGAGGTCTCTGAGACAGAGGAATCTTATAAAATTGAAGGTGTTGTTGAAGAGGTTTGTCAGTCAAAAGGCTGCTGGTTGAAAATTAAAAACGATCAAGGTCAATCAATTAGAGTTACCTTCAAAGACTATGGTTTCTTTGTGCCGAAAGATATTGCCGGACGAGAAATTATCTTGGAAGGAAATGCTTCTTCCGTTATGTTGGAAGAAGATATGGCTAAGCACTATGCAGATGATGCCGGTAAGGAGTACGATGAGTCGATGCGAAAGGAAGTATCGGTTGTTGCTTCCGGGGTTTTGGTTAGAGACATATAGGAATCAACTATAGTACCCCTGCGGTTTTTTCTTTTTGGATACATGCCGGAGACTGGCGCCGCTGGTCCCGGCAAACCCACCGGACAATCCTCCGATTAGTCCAGTTGCAAGAACGAGAAGAAAAGGTTCATCTATTACCGGGACTTGCAGCAGATCAATGATGACCTCAGTGAATTGAGAATTGTTGGTCACATCTAAAACCCACGCCTGTCCAAACCAGACCAGACCCACACCAAGAAATCCGGCAACAAATGCATTCAATAGGGTGGAAGGCATCAATAAGCAAATGAGAAATGCCGCGCCCATGCCCGTCCACCAAGTGAAAAATGGTGAAAGTAAGTAAGTGAGTGTTCCAATAAGTATTATTCGGATAATCAGTTTCATTTTACTTAGTTGCTTGGGTCTAGTTGAACAGAATGAACAATGCCCTCCAATTCTTCATCCAGTGCTTGTTCGAACAGTAGTTTCGTGTAATTGCCTACGCCCCAGTCTTCGATCATATGTCCATATTTTGGATTTCCCGGATTTCCGGATTGGCTTCCCGGGTACACTCCCCAAGCATTGACCTCACCATCTCCAAGTTCAACGACCATTCGCCAGGAAGGCCCATTCAATTCGGAGGCGGCATTAACGATTGATCGATAACCTCCAACTTTCACTTGTTTCGTGCTAAAAGGATCCAATCGCAACAAATGTCGGATTGTGGTATTCTTGAATAAATACCAGGTTAGTTCATTGTTATCTTTAGAAAGGTATTCTTCCAGTTGCGTCACTGTTTCGCTAAACGTAATTCGATAAAGATCGCCGGTCCCTTCTTTAGCAGCAGTTCTCTTATCATCAATCATTTCAAAATTCGGGAAATTCCGCAGGACATTGTATGTGTTGTACCAATCAGGCTTGAAAAGTCGGACTTCCGCACTATCGATTTCGTCCCAAAGTTTTAATCGCAGATTGTCCCACCAGGTTTTGAAAATTGAAGGCGCTTCTCGGTCTGCTTCATTGAAGTAATCCCACTCCTTAAGTTTGGTGAAATATTCTTGCTCGAATCCAGTAAAGGATGCAGTGTCCAAACTATCCAGCATCATCGGAAGACTTTCGAATGCCAGGTAATTGAAATTGTCGTATTGCAACTTCATCATATCTTCCACCTCTACTTGCTCCATCACTCTCAATCGGTCATTGATCCTTCTGCTTCTATAGCGATCGTAGTGGTAGTCATATATATAGTAGGGATACAGTGAGTCAACCGGGTATTGATTGGCTGAGCTAACAAAACCTTGGGCTGGATTCAATACACTTGGATTTTGTTCATGCGGTATGAATTCCTTCCATTCATGGTTTGCGTTTGCCCCATCCATCAAAAACTTCCCTTGCTCTTTCCACTTGATTGGTAGTTTTCCTGAAATGTGAATGCCTATGTCACCTGACACAGATGCGAATGATATGTTTTGGGCAGGGCCGGAATAGTTGCTGAATGCCTCGACAAAATCGTCATGGTTATCTGCCTGGTTGCACAGGTAAAAAGCCTTGTATTCTTTGTATGGATTGTGAGCGATCCATTTCATTGCCAGGTTCAACTTTTCAGGATTTCCTGAAAAATTGCGATCATAGACAACAGGCCCATGGTGTGTATAAACCAATGTGTCGTAATAAGTCGACTCGCCCTTGATTTCAAATTTTTCTATTTCCTGTCGAGTAGGAACCCAGTTTCCGTTGTACTTGTATTCATTTCTCGTTTCATCCTTGAATTCAATAGAGTACCAATCCACCACATCTGCTCGTGAGTTGGTTTCTCCCCAGGCGATGGAATCGTTGAAGCCATTAATCACCAAAGGAACACCTGGGAAAGTCGCACCCATCACATTCATTGTTGGTGTATTCAAGTGCATCAAATACCAGATGCTTGGAGCAGTTAAGTTCAGGTCAAGTTCATTAGTAAGAATGACTTTGCCGTTTGCTGTTTTTTGTGGTCCAACGACGAAACTGTTGCTACCATTATCTGGATTGGGCTTTTCGATAAATGGTACAGAGTATTCTAAAACATACCCGGGATCCGATTCCGGAGTTTGAACAGGTTGGAAATCAAAAGCGGTACCTTTTGGAATGATTGGATCCGTTGAGGAGAATGATTCCTGGTATAAAATGTCAAATACTTCTCTTCCCCACAATTTCAATGCGTTGGTATTTTCCAGGTCAGTGTCACCAAAGGAAAGGGCCCGCTGCATGTTCGAAAGAAAGAGAAAACATTTATACGGCGTCCATGGCTCAGGTTCGTAATCCAACAATTTATATTCAACAGGTAGGTCTTCAAATTTCAGAGAATTGATGTAGTCGTTCACTCCAGCAGTATACGCTTCGATAACCTTGAGCAATTCTGGCTCTTCGTTCTTAAATAACTCCAATGCATTTCTTGCTCCATATCCCAATCCAATTCTTCTTTGTGACCGATCGTAGGTGAGAGCCCCAGGTCCCAATATTTCAGATAACCTTCCGTCAGCGGCGAGCAATTGAAACTCCATTTGCCATAGACGGTGGTAGGCTGTAATGTAGCCTTGGGTATAATATAAATCCGATTCATTTTCCGCGAACACATGAGGTATTAACTGCTCATCAAAATGAACACTTACCGGTTCAGAGAGAAAGTCAGAGGTAATTTGATTTGCTATATCGATTGGTTTATTCTCTGCGTTTTGCCAGAACCCATGAAAAGGACTCAGGAATTTTCCCATTGGCGGTGCTACCCCTATTTTTGAATTGAGCGCAACTCCAAGGGCAACCGCTAGGATGAAGAAAAAAACAAACCGAAATATTTTCATAGCTGGAACAAACGGGGTAGGTTTTCGCGCTTGAAAAATATTAAATATATGCGGCATTCCCTATTTTTATGAAGTCCGGAGCTAAAAAAATATATCCCTCTATTGTGAAGCCGCTCTTCGACCGAATCGTCGCGCTAATTCTGATTGTTTTAAGCTTGCCAATTCTGCTTGTTGCAACCATTCTTTTGATGGTGAGCCATAAAGGAAAGATTCTTTTTTTTCAAAAGAGAGCAGGAAAAGATCAGGAAATTTTCTCCGTCTTCAAGTTTAAAACATTGAAAGAAAACGGGAATGGAACTTCGCCGGTTGGAGGTCTCATGAGGAAACTCTCAATTGATGAATTACCTCAACTTTTCAATGTATTGAAAGGTGATATGAGTTTAGTAGGACCCCGACCATTGTTGGTTGAATACCTTGAGTATTACGATGAATTTGAGAACGTTCGACATTCTGTGCTACCGGGTATAACCGGTTGGGCGCAAGTTCATGGGCGGAATTTGTCAGATTGGAAAACGAGAATGGAACACGACATCTATTATGTCAACCGCATCTCCTTTTTATTGGATTGTAAAATATTGCTGCTGACCTTTATACAGCTTTTCAAGTTTGGCCAGGCAGATTTCATTGGTCAGAAACAAGAAACATTCATTGAATATGCGAAGAGAAGATGAGTGATAAGAGGATCTATTTATCTGCACCGAATGTAGGACAAAGGGAGAAAGTCCTTTTGAGTGAGGCAGTGGATAGTGGCTGGATTGCTCCCGTTGGGCCACAACTTGATCGTTTCGAACAGGAACTTAAAAGACGATTCGAAAATAGGAGGGTGCTAGCGGTTAATTCAGGCACCTCGGCGCTTCATTTGGCACTCGTCCTGTCAGAGGTGGGAAGGAAGGATGATGTGGTTGTTGGGACCTTCACTTTTGCAGCGTGCGCAAATGTTGTGTTATACCAAGGTGCTACTCCGGTTTTTATTGATAGTGAAAAGGAAACATGGAACCTCGATCCTCAATTGTTAAGAGAATACCTACGGACAAATGATAGGAAACCAAGGGCAGTAATAGTCACACATCTTTATGGAGTGCCAGCTAAAATTGAAGAGATAAAAAGAATCTGTGAAGAGTACGAGGTTATCCTTATCGAAGATGCTGCTGAAGCAATTGGATCTACTGTCAATGAAAAGCAGGTGGGCTCTTTTGGTGAGTATGGAGTTATCTCCTTTAATGGTAACAAACTAGTTACGACAAGTGGTGGAGGGGCATTGATTACTTCTGAACAACACTACGAAAGGGGACTACATCTCGCAACCCAGGCGAATATTGGTGCAATGGGATATGATCATCAGGAGGTCGGATATAATTTTCGCTTAAGTAATCTACTTGCAGGAGTAGGGTTAGCGCAGCTGGAGAAAATGGAAGTTCTTGTTAAGCGAAAGCGAGAAATATTTGATTTCTACAAATCCAAACTTGAATCGACCTTTCAATTTCCAGAGGAACCTGAAGGTTGCGTTTGTAATCGCTGGCTTACAACACCACTAGGTGAAGACCTGGATACAATGGAATTGATTCGGTTTCTGGATGAGAAGAATATTGAGACAAGACGACTTTGGAAACCCTTGCATTTAAATAAGGCTTTTTCTGATTTCCCGTTCATTGGAAGTGGGGTTGCAGAAGATTTTTACAATCGGGGTTTATGTTTGCCTTCAGGAAGTGGGTTAACTGACGAAGACATGAACTACGTCGTTGATCAGATCAACTCTTATCTTTCCGTTTGACTTTCTTGGGAGAAACTTTCTGATCCTTTTTATAAGATGGTTTTCGAATTACCGGCTCTTTTTTTCCGCTAAAGACTTCTGCAGGGATGAACAATTCGAGCTTCAAACTGATCTGAAGGAAGCGATCGTTATTGGTCGGATCGCCACGAACAGCTCCCGGTTGAATTTGATCGTAAAACGTTGGGTTGACAACACCTATCTCATCTTTTCTATCGGCCAGCAATTGTGCGGTTTCATTTAAAAATTCTGTCGCATAGGTATTAGAAACATCATCAAGGTAGTCGGTAAAGGTGAAGTGATATGAAACTTCGAAATTTATATTGGTGAATTCATTAGCCTTGAATTTTGCACCCACTCCAACCGGGACAGTGAAGGTCCATTTCTTGTATTCAACACCTTCGGTCTGTGCCTGCCGAAGAGAGAAAACTTCATCACCCAATTTGGAAGTCGGGTTGTAAAAGAGATACCCTCCACCAGTGAAAATATAGGGATCTGTTACCCACCTTTTGAAATAGTCACCATTATACTTTTTCAGGTAGTAGATGGTATGTAGCTGCAGGTGAAAATTTCGTGAATTGAAATTTAAATTTCTTTGTCTTTGAAAGGAGCTATCTGGAGCTTGATTGTCATTACCGTAGATGGTAAAATAAGTTGCTTCAATTCTGGCTCCGACACGGCTTAACAGTCGGGCTTCGATACCTGCGCTAATTTGTGAAAGGTCATCACTTATTTTGTCTTTGTAATTGAGTTCTCCGAAGTAGGTAGAAGTACCGGTTCCTATAGAAGCAGAAAAGTAGCGATCCTTAAATTGCCAGGACAGAAAGTTCTGTGCAAAGGAAATTTGGGAAATAAAGAGGAATACTATGAGTACGTTTCGAAACATTCGGGTTCAAAATAAATGCAGAAATGTTTTCCGATCACTATTGTTAACGGAAAACCATCTCTGCAAGTATCACCCTAATCTTTTGTTTCTCGGAGTTAGCCAAGCACTTTCAACGAGAATGAAAGTAGTTAGTAACGCAAATGAGAAAAGTACTGTGACCATAGCTGTTTGAA
>JANQST010000078.1 GCA_028279155.1 Cyclobacteriaceae bacterium | reverse complement strand
TGTTTTCGGCCACCTTCCGATGTAATTGATTCCAGTCAGCTTGGAGAATAAATGCCGTTGTAGAGTAGTGCTGCCAGCTTTTGGCAATCCGATATGAGCAATTAATTCCAATCTATGAAGGTTTTTTCAAAATGAACAATACGTTGGAACTTAACCTGGGAATCATTTTTTCTAAGATATAGAACAATTCATTTCTCCAGCCTGGCCCCATTTTTTGAGGCCTTCTGATCACTTTTTCAATCTCAAATCCGACTTTCCTGAAGAAAATCCTTAGCTCTTTAGTAGTATACTCTCTAACATGACCCATATGTCCCTGGTCTTCAATTTTGCTCCATTCATGGTAGAGGTCTGAGGAGGCTGAGTAGGCAATTCCCTTAAAGAGAAACTTGTACAGTCCCATTATTGAAAAAAGGTTTGGAGTTGAAAGAAGAACTTTTCCTTCTGGTTTGAGAAGTTTTAAAATCCCCTTCATCGTTACAATTAGATTGCCTCGAAGATGCTCGAAGAGTTCCTGGAAAATGATATAATCGTACCGATCACTTTCATCAATATCCCAATGATCCAGGTCAGACTTTTTGATTTCAATATTTGGAATGTCAGGAATTCTTTCAGGCGCAATATCCCATGCCTCAATTTGATAGCCAAGTTTTTTCATGGCAAGAGTTACAACAAAAGGGGCAGCCCCAAATTCTCCAACACTTTTATTTTTTGGAATGACTTTCTCGATTTGTATCAGTTCTTTTTCAAATCGTTTCTGATGCTGTAACGTGTAGCTTAGAAACCATTCGTTACTTGAGAACAATGGAGAAAGCTCATCAATACTTTGCTGGATGATATCTTTTGGGCTCATTTAATTCTAAGGATCTTGAGTGCCTTATTAATGATTGCATTTACTTCTTCAGAAACTTTTAGTAGATAAACAAACGTGCAAAAGAAGATAAATGTCAACGCAGAACGCAAAACAATTCGAAGGATTGGATTACCTGGAAGCTCTAGAAAATAAAAGAGAGCGAAAGTAAGTCCACCAATAAAAAGCAGTTGAATATGGCCAAAAGAAAAAGGTGACAGTTTCATCTTCTTACGGATTAACCAATATCTGGCAAAGACACTGAGGGTTACGACAAGTAACATGGCTAAGGCTGCTCCATCAATACCCATAATTGGAATCAAAATCACATTCAGTATGATCATCAAAATTGTGGAAACCCATAAAATGTGAAGGTTGTAGTTTCTGAAATCTGAGAAAACCAATAATTCTCCTGAGGTTCCCACGCCCATATTGAACATTTTGGCGATTCCAATTAGTATAATTGCTACGGTACCTGTTTGGAAGATGGCTCCTTTTGGGATTACGGCAAATAAGTCTTCCAGATTAGTAAATATTCCAATCGCGAGCAATATGCTGATTAGAAATAAGTTTAGAGAAGATTTGGCATATAAATTCTGAACTCCTGCAAGGTCATCTTTTTTGAAAAATTGCGCGTAGAGAGGTGAGACAATCTGTGAAGTAGCCCTTTTTGGCATATCCACAACTGTTGCTATATAAACACAGGTAGTGAAGATCCCATTGGCTTCCAGACCGAGATAGGTTGAAGTCAACAAGAAACCAAGATTTAAGATCACAGAGTTTCCAAATGCCAGTACCAGTATATAGGAACCAAACCTGATCAGATTGTTAAGCCACTCTCTACTTACAATACTAAGTTTTGGGATAAGATAAAATGGATACTTGAGGAAGGTCAGAGTAGCTAATAGAATAGTGGTTGCTATATAATTGATTGCAAGAAATGTGATCAGTAAGTCGAATGTAATGATCCCTAGTCCATACAATACAATCAAGATCATATTTACTAGCCGTAGATGGATTTCCTTAAAGTATCCTGGGATAATGATGTTGAGATGTGCACGACAGTAGGCACTAAACTGTTCAAACAGACTTTGTGAGATCAATACAATGATGCTCACATAAATGTAGGATACATAGGCAGCAGACCTTTTTGCAAAAATTTCCTGGATGTCTGTTTTAAATAAATAGACTAGCCCTATCAGGATCAAATTCCCAATCAGTATGATAAATAGCTGAAGAATGAAATATGTGCCTTTCGAATCCTTGTCATTGGAAAAATCAGGAAAGTACTTGATTAAGGTATTAGGCATTCCCATTGCAGCAATGGGCACTAACATCAGTCCATTCGATTGAATTAATCGAATCAATCCGATTTGGTCAACATCCAGGTAAGCGGGAAAGAGGATAAGTGAGCTTACATAGCCCAAAGCAACTCCTATGTAGGTCAAAAACGATACCCAAAAACTTTGTTTGATAACTACACCCACAAATAGAAATTTAGAAAAACCAAAGTTTAATTGACAGTCCAATCACCATCACAACTAGAATTTTTTTAATCAATTGGTCACTTTTTCCAACTGACCATCTGCTTGCTATCCATCCGCCTGTGGAATTTCCAATGGCTAAAATCAGCCCATATTCCCACCGTATTTTTCCCTCAATCCAAAAAATAAGTAGAGCAATTGCGGTGTAGCATAGAATTACAAACACCTTTATACTGTTGGTTTTAGCCATGCTAAACCCATGAACACCTGCAAGGGCAGCTATTACCAAAAAACCAACACCTGCCTGAATGAAACCACCATATATTCCCAAGAGAAAAAAGAGGAAAATACTTGTCCACACCTTCTTTTGGGTGACGACCTCTTCCAGCTGCTGTTTCACTTTTGGTTTGAAAACGATAAGCCCAATCACCAAAAGCATAACTACCGCAAGAATCCGATTAAAAATCAGGTCATCCAGATCAACAGCTATCTTGGACCCCAGGAATGCACCAATCGAAGCTGAAATAGCCAACCAAATTGCCAGTGGAAATGCTGAAACTCCTTTGCTTTTAAAGCCAGCCACAGAAAAAATATTTTGTAAAAACAATGCAACCCGATTGGACGCGTTTGCTTCTGCTGATGGTAATCCCATGAAAATGAGCAACGGCATTGTAAGTAGGGATCCTCCACCGGCAATGGTATTCACAAAGCCAGCAAAAAGACCGGCGGCAATCAAAAGGAAAGCTTCGATTAGTGTCATTTAAGTTACAGGTGGAATTCTGTCAGCTTGCAATCTAGTTCATCCTCACATTTTGAGAGTAGCATCACTTGCGATTGATTGGAGACAGGATGTATTTCTTCAGGTGATATTTCGCAAAGGGGCATCAAAGTAAAGCGCCTGGTTTCAATTCCAGGATGAGGAATTGATAGTCGATCCGTTTTCAATATGCTATCATTGAAATAGAGCATATCAATATCAATCAATCTTGCTCCCCATTTTTCCTCACGAATCCTTCCCATTTCTTGTTCAACATTTAAGCAAACATTTAGTAATGCATGTTCATCCAGAAGTGTTTCTATCTGGATAACCACATTGAGAAACCAGGGTTGATCACTGGTGCC
>JANQST010000067.1 GCA_028279155.1 Cyclobacteriaceae bacterium | reverse complement strand
CCTATTAAAGAATCGATGGAGACCTCCCCATTTCCATTTTCGACATAGCTTACTTCTGTACCTCTACTAGTAACAAAAGAATCCGGAGATTGGCCACATGAAATTAGAATAACTGCAACCAGAATTATTAAAGCGTTTTTCATTTGTTCTTGTTTACCCGGTTATTCCGGTTTGGTTTTCAAAATGTTTTGATCTATTAATGTTTTGAATTTTTCTTCAGTTTCACTCAAGGATAATTCTGACATACCGCCGGAGGCATTTTTGTGACCACCTCCGCCAAAGTATTCCTCCGCAAATTTATTGACAGCGAAATCGTCGATACTTCTAAATGACAATTTTATTTCGTTTTCCTTTTGGATGATGATGGCCGCAACAACAATACCTTTTATGGAAAGTGCGTAGTTCACTAACCCCTCCGTATCTCCTTGCTTAAGCCGAAAATTTTCAAAGTCTCCTTCATCGATAACAAAGTATGCCACGCGAGCATTTTCAATTACCCGTAATTTTTCAGCCAACGCATGACCCAGAAATCTAAGGCGGTCTACAGAGTTTGTATCATAGATGAGTCCACTAACTATGGTTACATCAGCGCCAAGGTCAATCAGTTCTGCTACCGTTCTGTGAATTTTCGAACTAGTTGAAGAATGCTTGAATGATCCTGTATCGGTCATTATTCCTGCATAAAGGCTCTCAGTAATGTCAACTGTTATCGCATCAGCTCCGGAAAAGTCTAGAATCAGGTCATACACCAACTCTGCGGTTGCTGCTGCAGTATCATTCCAAAAATTGAAATCCGGTTTGATTTCAGGGTTTAGGTGATGATCGATTAACCCGATTTTGGCTTGGATACTTTCGGCCTTTTCTTTCATCAACTTGATTCTGTTGAACCCTGAAAAATCTAGACAAAAAAGTAGATCTGCAGCATCAAGCAACTCATCGGATTTAACTCTATCTTCTTCATAAATAGTGACTGTATCATTTCCAGCCATCCATTCTAGAAAATCCGGATAGCTATTGGGTACGATAACATGCACCTCATGCCCTAACGATTTCAAAAAATGGAATAAGCCAAGAGATGAACCCAATGCATCAGCATCAGGGTTCGCATGAGTCGTAATTACAATTTTCCTTGAATCGCTTAAAAAGTTCTTCAGAACCGCAGTATCCTTCATAAAGTTGCCCTAAAGGCAAAAGTGAGCGGCAAAATTAGTAACATTTAGAAAACCATGTTTTTGTCTTCTCGGAAAGGGATTAATGTTATTTTTGCGCGGATTTTAAAGACCTACAAAAAAGATAAAACGAAAAATGGCAGGACAGACCACATTCACAATGATTAAGCCCGATGCTTTTGGCGCTGGGAATTCAGGAGCGATTATTAAAATTATTGAGGAGGCTGGCTTTAAAATAAGCGCAGCAAAAGTCACAAAACTTAGCAGCGAGCGAGCAGGACAATTTTATGAGGTGCACAAAGAACGACCCTTCTACAACGACCTTGTTTCGTACATGTCCTCTGGTCCTATAATAGCCATGGTTTTAAAAAAAGATAATGCAGTGGAAGATTTCAGGACACTAATTGGTGCTACTAATCCAGCCGAAGCTGCGGAGGGAACCATCAGGAAGTTATTCGCTACTTCTATCGAGGCAAATGCGATTCACGGGTCGGATTCTGATGATAATGCTCAAATTGAAGCAGGCTTCTTTTTTTCAAGAACCGAACGATTCTAAAACTTTGTAAGCTGGCTCACGATTTTTCTTCGTGGGCCATTGTTTTGCTTTCATCTCTTCTTTCGATCCAGAAATTGTTATACCCTTCGCCCAGGTGGATGACAATTTGTTTTAGCTGCAGAAGTTCCAGGATGGATAGGAAATTGAAGATCACCAGGATCTTTTCTGGTTTTTCAGTTATTAAATCTGTGAAGGCAAGCCTTTTTCCATAAACCAGGCGCTCCATAAGTGCTGATTTTTGCCTTTCAATAGTGTAGGGATACTGCACTACACGATGGATAGGCTTGTTCTTTTCAAACTCATATCGAGCCAACACTTTTTGGAAAACATTCATCATTTTGAAGAGATCAAGATCTTGCATCTCAGCTTCCACATTGATGCTTTCTGAGAGCTTTCTTATTTCTTTGGATAGGTTACCACGTTTTTCGCGATCCAATCGATCCTCTTCCATTTTTGTCAACGTAGAAATAACTGACTTGTATTTTTTGTATTCAAGCAGGTGTTTTACCAGCTCCTCACGTGGGTCGATTTCATTTCCTTCATCATCCAAAACTGGTCTTGGTAACAGCATTTTTGCTTTTATTCGCATCAATGTGGCAGCTACAAGAATGAATTCACTTGCTACCTCAACATTCATTTGTTCTAGCTGATGGAGATAGTCCAGAAAATCATTCGTGATTTGTGCTATTGGGATATCGTAAATATCCAATTCATCTCTTTCTATAAAAAAAAGGAGTAGATCGAAGGGTCCTTCGAACAAAGGAAGCTTGATCTCAAATTTTTCATCTTGCCTTGAATCAATCACAATTCAAAATTACCATCAAATGTTAATTTGGAATAGAATAAGTAGCTTACTGCTGATATGATTAGCTTTGTGCCCTTTAACACGCTGATTTTAGGAAGATCAACCGAACTTTTTATCTTCGAATCAGTTAATGAGGGACGTTTGAT
>JANQST010000060.1 GCA_028279155.1 Cyclobacteriaceae bacterium | reverse complement strand
AACTGTCTAATACAAAGTAGTCAAATGGATTTCCAGGGAAAAAGCGATCATAAGAGGCTTGTGCAGCTTTAAATGCTTCCTGGTAATCATTGGTTTTCAGCTTCAATGTGAAAAAGTTTGATGCATTGGGTACAAGTGGAAATGCAATAGGAGCAACCTCTGTCTTTGCAGACATTTGTTTATAGTCATCTACAACCCCTACAATTGTTTTGGGCCCACCCCAAAAGGTCACTTTTTTGTTGATTGCGTCTTCCGGGCTTTCATAATCCAGGTAGCGTACAGCGGCATGATTAAGTATGATAGCACCTGTATCTGTAGAAAAGGATTTTCCATAATTCCTTCCGGCCAGCATTTCTATATCATAGGTTGGGAAATAATCATAGTCTACTCCGGCAATGTAAATGGTTCTTCTTTGATCCGCTGATTCTTCATCACGCTTGATGCCATTGGTCCAGAAGATCTCATTTCCTGGCACATTGGAACTTGTGGTTACGCTTTCAACTTCCTTGTTTTTAAGAAGTTCGTTTTTAAAAGCTTCAAATGTTGAAGCAAAAAGCGAATCTGCACCAAAGACCTGTGGTCCCTGAACTACCAGAGTATTAGCAAGATTGAAACCCAACTTGATATTTTTCATATGCGTCAACTGCTGAGAAACTATGATAGTTCCAGCGATGAGTGAGACAGAAGCAGCAAACTGGAAAACGACCAATCCTTTTCTTAAAATGATGCCAGACTGATTTCCGGAAAATTTTCCTTTAAGGACAGACGATGGCTTGAAAGATGAAAGAACGAATGACGGATATAGACCGGAAATAGTCGATCCTGCGAGGAAAACCCCCACTGCGACAAACCAGAAGTTGGGATTTTTAAGAAAATCAGTGCTCAAAAGAGAGCCTGTCAATTGATTGAAATACCGAATGCCAAGGATCACAATCAATAATCCAAGCGTCAGTGAAATGAAGTTTAAAACAAAAGACTCTGTGAGAAACTGGTAGATCAATTGTTTTCTATATGCGCCCATTGTTTTCCGTACGCCTACTTCTTTGGCTCTCTCCACTGATCGGGCTGTAGAAAGATTGACATAATTGATCCAGGCAATAATTAGGATAAAGAATGCGACAATTGTGAGAAAGAAAACGGCCTGTCCATCTCCCTGTTCTTCAGGTTCTGATTCCTGGAGTAAATTAGAATAGAGATGAATGTCGGTGATTGGCTGGAGTGGAAATTTTGAAACACGTCCACTCTCTTCAAAAATTTTACCGCGTTCTTCAACCAGGATTTCGTCAAATTTCTTGTCAAATGCTTCTTGGCTTGTACCTTCTTCCACTAAAACGTAGGTGTTGAAATCATACCATCCCCAAGCCTCTTCAGAAGGGACACTTCCGTCTTCTCGGCGCGTGAAATTGTTAAGTGTCTCATAAGAGATAAGGAAGTCAAATTTGAAATGGGAGTTATTGGGAACATTTTCTGCTACTCCCGAAATTTTCAGATTAAGATCTAACCATGAATTGAAAATGATTGGTTCACCAACAACATCTGTTCGGCCAAAATATTTCATGGCAACATCTTCTGTTAAAATCACCTGGTTGGGTTCGTTTAGTGCATTTCTGCTGTCACCATTGAGAAGTGGATAATCAAACATTTGTATGAATGCCGGATCAGCAATATGAATTCGTTCTTCCCGGAATTTGATGTCATCTTTTTTCATTACTCCACTTAGAGGATAAGCTCTTGCAAAGTCAATTACCTCCGGCATTTTTTCCTTCATAAATGGTCCGACACGTGGCACAGCTGCGGCACAATTGATACGAAGTTGACCATCCTGGTACGACTTGTATTGAACTCTGTAAAGGCTTGGGTGATTGCTATGGAATTTGTCATAACTATTCTCATAGGAGACATATTGTAGGATAAAAATGAATGCTGCAATTCCTAATGAAAGGCCAAGAATGTTGAGGCCGGAATAAATCTTATTCTTTGAGATAGTCCTAAGTGTGATTTTGAGGTAGTTTTTGATCATGGCTGTTGAGCTTAAATTGTATGTATTTTTTCTTCTTCTCAGGTTATAATTTCGAATGGACATGATAACATCCAACATGTAGTGAATGGAGGCAAATAGGTGATTTCTAGTTTCTACTCGTTCGAGGAATATTTCCAACAGATCTCCCGAAATCTCATCATGGATGTTCTTGTCGTATATTTTTCTCAAAATATATCTCCCAAATCTGGGTGGGATCCTATTTTTCTTGTCCTCAGTCAAGATTTAGAATTATACTAGTTGAAAAGAAAGTTGTGGTATCGTCTTCCACAATTGCTGCTTCAGATCTTTTGACTGTTGAAGGGCTGCTAATCCAGCGCTTGTTATTCGGAAGTACCGCTTTTGTTTTCCGCCACGTTTATTGGTGGACCCTCCGAATTCGGAGCTTAGGTAACCCTTATCCTCCAAACGATAAAGTGAAGAATGAATGGCGCTTATATTCACAACGCGATTCGCGCAATCAGCGATGTATGACTTCACAGATACGGCATAGGCATCCGTACCAAGTGATGCTACTGTGAGTAGCACAAGTTCTTCGAATTCACCAAGATTTGTCCCTTTCATTATGTTATCTTTTTGTCTATTATCCTCATAAATGTAAACGTTATAGATGCAATAATCATCTATTTTGTAAACATTATGTTTTGATTACGTGGATAGAGACTTTTTGGTTCTGGAAAGTGTGCTAAGAAGAAAATGATATAAAGGGCTTTTAATCCGATGCGATCAAAGCTTTTGAAATAGATGGTCGTAACTATTCCTTCATTATGATGCGAAATCCGACGTAGAAGAGTCTCCGATCTGGTGTGGTTCGTTGACGATCGTATGAATAGGTATGCCTGGGCCGACCCGTATGCTGTCCTCCTTTGATCACTTTGTATTCGCCATTTTCCGGACCAGTAGGATTTGTTTCCGGTTGATCATCAAATGGTGCAACCCAATCGGCTACCCATTCTCCTACGTTACCGTGGATATCGTGAAGTCCCCAGAGGTTCGGCTCTTTGGTACCCACCGGATGTGTTTGAACTCCTGAGTTTTGTTTATGCCACGTCATTAAATCTCGATCTCGGGAATAGGCTTTGTCCGTTCCTGCTTTGCATGCATATTCCCATTGAGCTTCTGTTGGCAAATCAAGATTTGGATTGTGCCCCTGAATTTTTCCAATAAAATCCATTACGTCATTCCAGCTGACATTCTCTACCGGAAGATTGTCTCCAATGTTTTGACTCGGATTACTACCCATGATTTTCTCCCATATTTTCTGTGTGATCTCGTATTTGGCCATCCAAAATCCCTCTGTCAAGGTTACCTGATGAGCTGTTGCATCAACTGTCCATTGATCTTCTTCGCCGGTGTTTCCCATGGTAAATGAGCCAGCAGGTACATAGACCATTTCGATGGTGTTCCCTGGAGCGATTTCCACAGATTTGGATTTCTCTGGATTCTGTGTTTCACCTATTTGGAGAATGTTCAATATCGATAGGAGTATGGATAGTAGCATTGTGTATGTTTTTGGCTATTCTACGAATGCTTTTTGGAATGAATGTTAAGTACGTGATTAGAGGTTAGATATGGGATAAGCGGACAATTAATCCAAATCCTTGATCCACTTGTCAAGCGTGATCGTGAGTGCATCATTAACGATGGGTTTGCTTATGAAGTCATCCATTCCTGCCTCGTAGCATTTTTCCTTGTCTGCTGTCATAGACCCTGCGGTAATAGCTATGATGGGAGTTCTTCTTTCAGTCTCTTTTTCTCTTATCGTTCTTGTGGCATCATAACCATCTAATTCCGGCATCTGAACATCCATTAGAACGATATCCGGTTTTTCTTTTGAGAATACTTCTACTGCTTTGAGACCATTCACAGCTTCAAAAATTTTTGAATTTGGAAGCGCTTTTTTGAGGAGCATTTTAGCAAGAACCATATTGTTGGCATTGTCCTCAGCAATAAGCACCTTTAATTTATCACTAGTAGAAACTACTTTCTTGGCTTTATTGCCTCTTGATTTTGCTGACTTTAAACTGAGATTTTCCCAAATATTTTTATCAACCAACTTAAAGTTCACCTCAAACGAAAATGTGCTTCCTTTTCCTGGCTCACTCTCAAGTTCCAGTTTACTATCCATTAAAGAAAGCAGAATATTGGAGATTGAGAGTCCAAGACCTGTGCCACCATACTTTCTTGTAGTTGTGGAATCTTCTTGCGAAAAAGCCTTGAAAATTCGCTCCATATTTTCGGGCTTGATGCCAATACCAGTATCCATAACTGAAAATTTGAAACGTGCTTTTCCATTTTCAATCTCTTCAAGTACTTCTGCTTTTAAAGCTATTTCTCCTTCTTCGGTGAATTTTACTGCATTGGCTAAAAGGTTGACTAAGACCTGCCTCAACCGAACATCATCGGCAAGAACGTAGCGATACTTATCATCGAGTTGCGTCAACTTTAGCTTAAGGTCTTTTTGATTTGCCTTGTAACTGGTCATTTGAACCACATGTTCGCAAAGTTCTTTGAGATCTGTGTGCTCAACAACTAGTTCCAGCTTACCAGCTTCCAACTTGGATAGATCAAGAATCCCATTAATTATTCCTAGTAATCCCAGGGCTGACTGATTGACAATTGCCAGGTGTTTGTGTTGCGTTTCATCAAGTTGAGTCTCAATCAATTGATCAGTATATCCAATGATTGCATTCAGAGGAGTACGTATTTCATGGCTCATCTGGGCTAGGAACTGAGATTTAGCAAGACTTGCATGTTCGGCTTCTTCTTTAGCGGTATTACGCTCAATGATCTTCAATTCAAGTTCAGCTTTCCGTTTTCTTGCTTTTTTATAGAGAACTAAAATGCCAATGATCAAAATCGATAAAAGGAAAATGGCAACCAGTGAGAGATTGAACAGTCGGTCTTGTGTTTCAAAAAGTCGTTTGTTGAGTAGACTTTCCTTTTTCAAATCAGCAATGACTAATTCCTGTTCTCGACTTTCATAGATGGCTTTCATTTTGGCAGTCTCTTCGATCAGGTTAACCTTCGAAAGGCTGTCTTTGAGTGACAGGATACTTTCGTAGAGATCAGGTAAGCTGGACCTGTTATTGGAACGTTTGAGGAGTTGGACTTTAAGTGACTGGCTGTCGTAGTAAACTTTTAGTGCTCCTATATCCCTTGCCATTTTTTCAGCTTTCTCTATGGATTGCAATCCCATACTTATTCTGTTCGTATTCAAGTAGGTTTCGGCAAGAAGAATATGTGAAACAGATAAACTATAGAGATCTTCTGATATTCGATCAATCTCCATTGATCGTAGTAAAAAGCGCTCTGCTTGTTTGTAATCTTCAGTTCTAAGGTAGGAGATTGCAAGGTTGGAAAGCGTGATTGACCGTCCACGATCATCATCTAGTGAATCCAAAATGACATGAGCTCGACTGAAGTAATCAAGTGCTTGTGGGTAGTCATTTTCTTTTTGAAATAGTTCTCCAATGTTATTGAGCCCATATGCAACTCCTTTTACATCCCCAAGCAGGTCTTTAAGATCAATGGATTCTTTGTAAAACTTTCTGGCTGTTACAAGGTCGTCGAGATTTTTGTAAGCTATGCCGAGATTGTTCTTAAGCCTGGATATTCCCAAGGTGTCTTGTAGTGCTTCCAATAAAGTGAGCGCTTCCTGGTAAAAAAGAATAGCCTGATTGGAGTTTCCTTGAATGTCGTATGAGATGGCCTTATTCTTGAGTGCGATGGCCTCACCATTAGCATAATTCGTAGATTCTGCGATTAAGATCGCTTCATTGAAAATGGTCCTGGCTTCAGTGGGATCAGTGAAGATCAGATCAAACCCAACCTTGTTCAGCGTATCAATCTTTTGCTCCGCATCCATTTCCTTAGGCAGGGATGCGATTAGGCTATCGGCTTGCTGGGCCCAAATAGGTTTTATAGGAATGAGAGCCAGCAAAATGATCACCCTAATGTGAGAGGTGTTTAAATGTGCCAACCTATGCATGTAGCTCAAAGCTATCCAAAGTCATAGGCAATGACATGATTCAATCTCGAAAAAGTGAATCAATAAAGAGAAAGAATCTGTAGAGATTATTCCATTCGCAAATTACTTGCAGGATTTACGTTGGAGATTTTCTTCACCATCCAAAGGATTGGAAGCCCTCCTAAGACAAACATAAACACAATACTAATTGATATCTCAAGCCAGCCAATCCCAACGTTGTATTTGTTGATCATATTAACAAATGCTTTATCATAAAAAAAGTAGGCAAGTGGAGTGGCAATGAGCGTTGCTATAATCAATAACTTTAGAAAACTACCACCTAAAACCTTATAGAGATCAATCAATGACGCTCCCATGATTTTCCGAACAGCCACTTCTTTCACTCGATTTTCCGTAAAGTAGACAACCATGCCTAGCAGTCCAATGCAGGAAATGGTGATAGAAAGTGCTCCCAGGAATCCGAATATTTTCAAAAGGCTCAAGGTTGATTGGTATGATTCCTCTATTTGGTCATTAAGGAAGAATGATTCGAATTTGATGTCTTGATCAATAGCTTCCCATTTCTTTTCCAATTGGTCAATGGTACCGATTATGTCTTCTCCGTTCACCTTCAGGAGCGCATATCTGGCTTCTTCTGTTGAATACCTCATAATAAGTGGAGAGATTCCCATGTTAAGCTGCATGAAATTGAAATCTTCCACAACTCCAACAATGGTTCCCTTTTGCTGACCAGAAATCTCAAAGCTAAGGGAATCACCTTCAGGGTTGACTATTCGATTCCGTCTCATGAATTCTTCGTTCACCAGGAATCTTTCGTTAAGCTTTTGATTGGTTTTAACCAGGTTTTCTCCCCATTTGATTTTGAAGCCCAAAGAAGGAATGAAGTTTTCGTCAATGTAAATCTGATAAGCTTCTATGGAATCTTCCAGATTATCTACTTGTTTTACAGTTGTCCAGTTTAGACCAACCTCAAGTCCTGGCATATTTGAAGAAAGGCTCACGCTGTTGATTCCTGAAGAAGCAGTGAATTCATTAAAAACCAGTTGTTCATCAATGCCTTTAAGTGGGACAGCCAATACGTTATTTTTATCAAAACCGAGATTGTAGTTGAGCATGTCCTTATGCTGTTTGACTATTACCCCAATGCCGATAATGAAAACAAGAGAAATGACGAATTGAGCAACCATCAGCGATTTTCTAACCGTTGAGATGCTTACTGATTTTGAGGATATTTCTGTCTTGAGCGAGTGTAATGGTTCTATTTTAGAGAAATACAGAGCAGGAAAAACACCTGCCGCAATTCCGGTTAGTAACCCAAAGACTATGAACCATCCAACCATGCTAGGTGTCAAGGTTAAATCAAGCATTTCAGATCCAATGATCATATTCAGGAATTCTGAACGGATCAATGTGAAGATGAATATGGTGCCCAAGAGGGCAATGCTAGTAAGGATAACAGCTTCAACAATGAATTGATAAGCGATTTGCTTGCGACTACTTCCAACTACTTTTCGAATTCCTATTTCTTTTGATCTCTTTAATGCTCGTGCGATCATCAAGTTGGTATAATTGAAACAAGCGGGTATGAGAATCAGGAATCCCATAAAGAAAAGCAGGATGGTCATCAGCCAGTCGAATGGTGTATTGTCATTATAGAGATTGCGTCCTGGGCTTATCTTAGTGAATGCTTGCAGATCATAAGTGATTGTTCTGTCATCATAAAATTCGTTGGCTTTTGCAGAAAGATCTCTCAGGGAAGTTCGAAAATCAGACTGAGTTTTACCTTCATCAAGGTGTAGATAAACGTAATTGCGCCAGTAGTTTTGCCATTTTTCGGTCACACTTATTTCGGCTTGTTGCTCTAGTGAGCTGTATGAAACTATTGCATCGAATTTCAAGTGAGTCTGCCTGGGATGTTCCTTGAGAACTCCGGTGATTTTGAAATCACCCATTTCTTTGGTTTGCAGAATTAATCCAACGGGGTTGGTGTCAGGATAGAATTTTTCAGCTATTTCAGAGGAAAGAATAATGCTGTTTGGCTCGTTAAGTGCTGAGTTTTTATCACCACTTTGTAGGTCAAATGAAAACATGTCGAAGTAATCCGGATCTGTATAAACCCCCGACAATTCAATCTCATTATCCTGATGGAGAATTGTTGGATCAAAACCATAATTGAGTCTGACCAGGTTTTTTATTCCAGGATAATCGTTGTTGAATGCATCATAAATACTTTGAGTAGTTGTTGCATAGGTTTTGTTTTCTTCCTGGTCTCTTACTTTCGTAACTACCC
>JANQST010000020.1 GCA_028279155.1 Cyclobacteriaceae bacterium | reverse complement strand
CAGGTGCCCCATTGAGTGCAACCACAGACACAGATGGAGATGGAATTCCGGATTACGTTGAAGCTCAAACCTTCACTGATCCATTTAATGCCGCTACTCCGTTCTCTGGGGTCACAACAGTAAGATCATTGCAAGCTGATTACGAAGCAACAGGCGGAGATTGTGTGACACTCAATGGCTATCAATGGGTAGATGTTGTTGACTTGTCCGGGAATGTTGTATTCTCAATTAATCCATTTGGTAACAACCTTGGATCGACATGCTGGGGAGTTCGTGTGCTAAGCGGACAAGCAAATGTGAGAAATTCAACAACTATTTATTATTTAAATAGAAATTGGTATATCGAGCCAACAACTCAGCCAACAACGAATGTGTACGTGAGACTATATGCACTAGATCAGGAAGTTACTGATTTGACGAATAGGGTTAACACGGATGAGGGAGAATCATTCTCAACGACGGATATTTTGAATGGTATGGTAATCTTGAAGGTAAATGGAGATACTGAGTTGGATCCATTGGTGACAGGTGGAGGTTCTACGGATGAAACACCTACAGTGGTTGATTTTTCAGTTGCTACTGCGGATGCTTTTGTTCTGGAACTGAGCTCATTCAGTACACTTGATCCTCATGTGGATACAAGTTCTCCGTTACCAATCGAGCTGATATCTTTTGAAGCTTCAAATAATGAAAATGGTGTATTGCTAGAATGGAATACCGCAACTGAGCTAAACAATGATTTCTTTACACTGGAAAGAAGCTTTGACGGAGAAACATTCACAGCGATTGCAGAAATAGATGGTGCTGGCAATTCATCAGATCCATTGTCTTATGAATTCCTGGATCGAAATGTGCAAGAGGGTATTTATTTCTACCGATTGAAACAAACGGATTTCGACGGACAATTCTCGTACTCTGAAACGATTGCTATTTCTCATAGTGGTTCAACCATTGCAACTGAACTGGCTGTTTATCCGAACCCTGTGAATGGGGAAAGCTTCTTCGTTTCAACAGAGAGCCTGGAGCACGGAATCAATTTTGAAGTGAGTATTCATGACCTGATGGGCCGTCAGCTGAAAGCCCAATTGATGAAGCGTGAGCTGAACAACGTACTTCAGATTGACGTTGCGGATATTGAAAATGGAGTTTATATCATTCGCGTGAGATCTGAGAATGGGACTCAGGAATCAAGATTCGTTATCGACAAATAGGGAGAATAAGTAATCAAAGAATCCGGAGCTTGGCAAAGCTTAAAAGCAAGGTTTTTTCCCCGGCTTTCTCAAAATCCACTTTGGCTTTTTTGTTGGCTCCTTGCTCGTCAATTGCTGATACCTCCCCAAAACCAAACTTGGGATGCTCTACTTTCATTCCTACTTCTAGATTGGTTGTGTCACTTGGTTCAAAATCAGGACTCGGCGTATGATTGATGAGCTGATTCGCAAACTTCTTTTTGGTCGTTTCTTTCTTGAGGTTGTTAACGAAGTTCTTTGTGACGTAATTGACCCCCGGAGAAACCGGGTCGCTGGATGAAAACTTGCGATTTACCTTGATAAACTCAGGATCAACTTCTTCTAAAAAACGGCTGGGCTCACAATTCTTTAATCGGCCAAATCGGTAGCGGTTGAGGGCGTAGCTGAACGAAAGTTTCTTTTTTGCCCGCGTGATGGCAACATAGAAAAGTCGGCGCTCCTCTTCCAGATCTGCGCGACTACTCAACATCATTTGTGACGGAAAGAGATCTTCTTCCAGACCGACAATGTACACATATTCGAATTCCAGACCTTTGGCCATGTGGATGGTCATCAAAGTAACAGCGTCCTCCGATTTCTCATTTCGGTCTTCGTCTGTGAGCAAGGCCACGTCCTGCAGAAAGGCACCAAGGCCTTTGTCTTCTCTGTCTGGCTGTTCCGTAAATTCTTTTATTGCATTGAGAAGTTCCTGGGTATTTTCATACCGGTTCATTCCTTCAATGGTTTTGTCTTCGTAGAGTTCCTTAAGTAGCCCGGAAGTCTTGGCGATTTGAGAAGCAGTGTCGTACGCATCTTTCTTCTCATTCATCAGCCGAAAGGACTTTATCAACGCAACAAAGTTCTCGACTTGCGTTCCACCTTTTCCGCCAACATGCGAAGTGGCCTTCTCCATGATCTCCCATAGCGGCGTTTGGCTCTCTGCTGCAGCGACCACCATCTTATTTATCGTTCCCGGACCAATTCCACGTTTTGGTAAGTTGATGATCCTTCGCATGGCTTGCTCATCGTTGGGATTAACTACATAGCGGAAGTAGGCTAACAGATCTTTGATCTCCCTTCGTTGGTAGAAGGAGAGACCACCAACGATACGGTACTTGATATTGTTTCTTCTAAGCGCTTCTTCCATTGCCCGGCTCTGGCTGTTCGTTCGGTAAAGGATAGCGAAATCCTTGTTTGGAACCTGCTGTTGCATCTTGTTCTCAAAGATGGAGGAAGCGATGAGCTTGCCTTCCTCATTATCTGAGGTAGCCTTGATCAGATCGATCAGGTCTCCTTCAGAATTCTGAGTCCATACACTCTTTTTTAGCTGTGCAGTGTTCTTGTTGATCACAGAGTTAGCCGCATTGACGATTGTTTTAGTAGATCGATAGTTCTGCTCCAATCGGATCATTTTAAGATCCGGATAGTCTTTTTCGAAATTCAGGATGTTTTGAATGTCTGCCCCACGAAATGCGTAGATACTTTGTGCATCGTCACCAACCACACAAATGTTTTGTCTTACTGCTGCCAGGCGCTTGGCGATCATGTACTGCGAAATGTTCGTATCCTGGAACTCGTCGATCATTACATGATGGAAACGCTGCTGGTATTTGTTCAACACATCCGGATTCTCCTGGAACAGAATGTTGGTATTGAACAGCAAGTCATCGAAATCCATTGCGTCTGCTGCAAAGCAGCGCTCGGAGTAGGCCTGATAAAGTCTTCCCATTTCCGGACGCATGTTCATCTTATCGTCTTCGTAGTAGATGGGATTGTTGAGGTATTCACGCCAGGAGACCAACCTGTTTTTTGCTCCAGAAATTCGATTGTAAATAATGTTTGGCTTGTAGACCTTGTCATCGAGGTTGAACTCTTTAACGATGAGTTTGATCAATGACTTGGAATCATCTGTGTCGTAGATGGTGAAATTACTGGGATAGCCAAGTTTGCTTGCCTCCGCTCTTAGGATACGAGCAAAAACAGAGTGGAACGTACCCATCCAGAGGTTTTTCGCATCATGTCCCACGACAGATTCGATGCGATGCTGCATTTCCTTGGCAGCTTTGTTGGTAAAAGTAAGTGCGAGAATGTTGAACGGATCTACATTATGCGCTTCCATCAGATGTGCAATTCGGTAGGTAAGCACGCGTGTTTTTCCCGACCCTGCACCAGCAATGATCATGCAAGGACCTTCAATATTTATTACACCTTCTTTCTGCGGGGGGTTCAGCGACTTTAAGTAGTCTGCTTGCGCTTCTGCCATAGCGCAAATCTATGGATTGAGTCAGGAAAAGTGGGTCATTGTGGAAAAAGAAAAATGAACTGAAACCAACTTTTCATAGTGGATGCAAAAGAGTACGTAACTTTCAGTTATTTAAAATTCAAATTATAACCTTTTAAGAGCTATGAAAAAGTTAATGTACGTTCTCGCCCTATGTTTTATTTCTTGTTTTATGTTCTCTTGCGCAGAGGAACTAGTAAGTCCAGTTGATGAAGGAGAAAATGTTGAAGTTCCGTCTGTGCAAAGTAACAATGAAGGTGGGACTGATCCGAAGGATCCAGGGAATGTAAAACCTGGTTGATTAGCAATAGAAATTTACAAGATAAAGGGGGTAATTTAAGTTATCCTCTTTTTTGTTTTATTTCCATTATGTGTTAAACTAGCAATGTGAAGGTAGAGATCGATGTGATACCTAATATTCTCAGGGTCGGATTTCTCTTGATTTTCTTCAGCAGCTTTTCTCAACAGCATCCACTAATTAAGTACTACGACGGAGATCTTAAGCTTACAAGAAAGCAAGAGGATTCTTTGGTCCAAAAGACGCTCAAAGAAAGAGAGTCCAACTACTTAATGGCGTTAGCTCATTTTCAAAATGGGGCAATTCTCACAAGAAATGGTAAGGATGCTGAAGCTTATACAGGATATATAACCGCTTTTGATTATTTACAAAATGCTGATACAGTTGATCATTACTTGTTCAGCTCAATTCTGCTAAGAAAGGGCGTAATTCTTCATAATTACAAATTGTATGAAGAGGCAGTCAAAAATTATCAGGATGCATTGGATGCTTCTTATCAGTTTAGCATTAATCACGGTTTGAATACAGAGTACAACGTTGCTTTGGCAATGATGCAATTTGATCCAAAGAATGGTTTTGAAAAATTTTTAGCGCTTAAAAACAAAGTAAATGATGACGTCAATAGACTTGCCGAAATCCTTAATCAAATAGGGTTGTTTTACAAACGAACTGAGCAATATGATGATGCCATTGCTACTTATGAATCAGGCCTAGAACTGGGTGTTTCAGGAAGATTAAAGGCCAATTTACTTCAAAATATTTCGGATGTTTATTTTCATCAACAAGATTACAAAAATCAAGAAAAGTATCTTCGTGAAGTTCTTAGTACCTCGAAAGGAAATCATTTTTTGGCTTTAATGGATTTAGGCGAATGCTATCTTCTGCAAGATCGAAAGGAGGAAGCTCTCGAGGTTTTGATCAAGGCTGAAGCGATGTATGATAAACAATCATTAAAACCGGAGCATATCAAGGTTTATAAATGGTTAATGCAAGCTTCTGACGACCCAGTCCCATATGCCAATCGACACATTGAGGAATTGAATAACTACATTGAAAGCTCTGATAAACTGAAAGACACGATGAAAACCCTGGCTATGAAAAACATTCTTGCAGCGGTAGAGGCTGAGCAGCAAAAAAAGGAAGAAACATCCTTGCTTCGAATTTTAGCTATTCTCGGAGCTGCCGCATCTATCGTGATCCTGCTCACCTGGAAGATCTGGTGGAACCGCCTTCGAAGGAACCTGGGCCTTAAAATAACCAGGGCAATGGAAGGCTGATCACTCGGCTATTGCTTCATTTTCCTGAAGGTCGTTTCATGAAATTTTTTGGACCAACCTCCATCCTTCCAGATACCGACTATGAACCTAAACTCCTCATCGCTCACATAGATCCAACTGTCTCGCAAGTAGGACCCCTGGTACTCGTATTCGAAATGTAGATTTTTTTCATCTACCAGAATCGTTCCTTCAGTTATTGATCCATACTTGTCAAATTCATAGAATTCAAGTTGCTCAGTGGTTGTATTGTACATCCGTACTCCGACTGCCCGAAAGCCAAATTCCTTTGTTTTTGGGTCAGTAGAATAGGAGTTGACCCGTACGATTTTCTTGTCCAAGTCCCATTGCATTTGATATTCGGTTCTGCCTTCAAAGCCTCCGAGTTGAAGGCCTTCAGACACCCAGGTAGCATCGGCAAGTGTTGTAAAGGCGCTGATTGGATTCTCCTGTGAATAAGCAAAAGTGGTTATTGCAATCAGGCCAGCGGCTAAGAGTTTTTTAGTCATCTTCATCTCCATACGCCAATGATAAAACCAATCAAGGTAAAATAGACCACAATGTAACCTCCATTTATAAGGATGTACCGAATGGATTTTTGCTCGTACAGCGCAATAATCGCAAAAATGAGTGCTGCCCACCCAAACCCTGCAAGGAATCCAGCGGTGGTCCCCCAGACCCAATCGGTTTTACTATCTCCTAAAAAAGCAGCAAGGTTGTAGCAAATAATGATTGATAGCAAAGTCGAGATCGTATAGAGCTTCCCTGGGTTTGCCTTTTGGACGTCCTCATCGGTCAGGTTGTTTTCTTTTTTCCAGGCGTTGTAAAACAGCGCAGGCGAGTACCACAGTGCTCCAACTAACAGGTTAGAGAGGGCGGCTATCAGGACAGCCCAGTGATTGATGTACATTTCTTCCATTTTGTTTTTTGGCCAAATGTAGAAATCACAAAGTCTCGGGTATTGGAAAAATTTTACCTGGTCAGGCACTGGCAGTTTTGCTGATCGGAATGTAATTGAGGATGGGCCCTTTTTCGGTCATGTACTTTTCCGGATTCAGACCTGTGTAATGCTTGAATTCATTAATAAAGTGTGCCTGGTCATAATATCCGCAATCCAATGAGAGCTGCGTCCAGTTGATGGAATTCGAATTCTCTATTTCAATCAACACTTGCTGGAACCGCTGAATTTTCTGCAAGGCCTTAGGTGTGAGTCCAAGATGTTTTTTAAACAGGTGGATTAAATGTTTTTGACTGTAGCCGCATTTGTCTGAGATCTGTTTGATTGTTTTATCAGTAGGGCTGGCAGCCAAAAAACGGGTACTGTAAGCAATTACATCAGGAATTTCTGTCTTGAGTAACCGATTTGTAAAGTATGCTTCAACGACCTTGAATTTATTGGTGTGACCAAAGGTGTGAAGAATTTCTTCCCTTAAATCATTAATAGAGCTACTAAAAAGCAGGTCCGTGTCGATTACCTGGTCCGTTATTTCATCCAATGGGAAATGTGAAAAATGATAAGCCGCCCCCTGATGAAACCGGATGACCATCATTGATGAATTTGTACCACCAGCATCTATCGTGATTAATTTCTTCCGGGCGCCGGAAAACCAGGACGACTTGCACTTTTGCTTTTTATCCAACGTGTCATTGTCGAAGATATATTTTGGTTTTTCAGTTAGATCTATGATAAGATCCTGGTGACCTTCAGGCAGTAATTTTTCAGCTTCATATCCTGGAGTCAGGTTTTCAAAAAAAGCCATGGACTCAATGAAATGAGCCAGAAATCCAGTTGGTTTATGAAGGAAAAATACCATTACCTGTTTGGCGTGAGTGGTCGAGGTATAACCATCAATTCCGTTTGCCTGCCGTCAATGTACCAGGTCTTTTCTCCATCAAAAAAAGCATCCTCTTCTAACATGATTCGGATTTCCTTGTCCCATTCTTCAATGAAAATCCCGGCATTGAGCTCGATTGAGTGGGCAGTATTCTTGTAAAGGGGATAGTCACCTTTACCGGGAACACCACCTTGCTGATCCCATAACCCAATTGTAGGTCCGGCTCCATGACCGTGATAGCCGATAGGATGCGTATAAATCACACCTTTCAGGCCTTCTGCTTTGCATTGGTCCAGTGAGGCTTTCAAAATCTCATTTCCAGATCGGCCTTCCTTGAAATTGGAAGTAAGAATATCCTGCACACGATTCCCTTTTTTGAAGGCTTCCATTAAATAATCCGGGGGAGTGGTTTCGCCTTGTTTTAAAACGTAGGCATGTTGCTGGGTATCCGTATTTAACCGTAAATATGTGATCCCAAAGTCCACATGCAATAGATCACCTGGGATGATGACCTGTTTCTCCGGGCGATTGGAAAAAGCGCGTAAATGCTCAAACGATTCAGGATCTTTTCTTTGAATGGAAACGGAAGGGTGGAACCAGGTAGTAAATCCTAATTCTCGGATTCGATCGCGATACCA
>JANQST010000018.1 GCA_028279155.1 Cyclobacteriaceae bacterium | reverse complement strand
TTCTTTTTGCTCCTGGTTTTCTTTCTCCTGACCTTCCTGTTCTTCTTCAGATTCTTGCTGTTCGCCTTCCTGATCTTTGTTTTCCTGATCCTGGTTTTCTTGATTTTCCTGGTTTTCCTGATTCTCCTGGTTTTCGTCCTCTCCGTCCTGGTTCTGCTGATCTTGTTGCTGCTGCTGTTGTTGCTCTTGTTCCTCGAGCAGTTTTTTGACCACTTCGTAGTTGTACCTGGCTTGTTGGTTTGTTGGATCAGCCTTGATGGCTGATTTCAATTGTTGAAGTGATTCTTCCAACTTGCCGGCATCTTTATTCATTACACCAAGCTGTTGGTAGGCGACGGATTTTAGTTTTTTATTAGAAGAAGCGCTTAGTGTGTTATAGTGAGATTTTGCTGAGGCAGTGTCTTTGATGTTGTAATAGGAGTGGGCGAGATTCAATTTGATTTCATCCTCGTCAACACTAAGGGAATCTCTCAACGTGATGTAATTCGAAATGGCAAGGTCATAATTGCCACTCAAATAAGCTTCTTCCGCAGCTTCTTTCAACGCATTGACCTTGGCGATTTCTCGTGGGTTATTTGTAAATAATGCTAAAAAAATTATTAAGTAGTACTTCATAGTCTTATCAGCCTCACGCTAATTAGAACGTCAAAAATCATAAGAAGTAGTGCTAACCCCAAAAAATAGTAATACCTATTTTGAGTAGCATCCACTTGCTTGGCATCCCTCAATTCTCCTTCAATTCTATTGATCGCACTTATCAAACGTTCTACATCGTTACGAGATTCATTGATTTCAAAATATTCTCCATCTGTTTTGTCAGCCAGGTCTTCCAACGATTCTGAATTCAGTCTCGTTAAAACTTCATTTCCTTGTCGATCTTTCTTGAATCCATTTCTTGTCAGAATTTGACTGCCAACATTAGTGCCGACCCCCAGCGTAAACAACTTGATTTCTTCAGCTTCAATGTCATCCGCAACTTCGTCCGTGTTTTCGCCAAAATCTTCTCCATCGCTTATTAGAATGATAATCTTGGATTTAGAACGTGTTACCACTGTATCATCGGCCGTTAGCTTTTCAAGCGCCATTTCAAGGGGTGGCCCAAAATCTGTTCCAAAATTTGGAACAAGTCCAGTGTTAAGGGTTTGGATAAACAGGTTTAGCGCATTGTTGTCATAAGTAAGCGGGCATTGCATGTATGCTTCATTGGAAAACATGATTAATCCGATTCTATCTGAATTGAATGCTTCTACAATGTTTTTTAACTCAAATTTCACTTTCTCCAGTCGTGTAGGCTGTACATCAAAAGCGTTCATCGACTGGCTTAAGTCGATGCAGAAAAAGATGTCTTTTCCTACCGTCTTTATTTCTCGTGTAGCATCGCCGAAGCTAGGGCCAAGTAGCGCCACGATAAGCAAAATAAAGTAGATGGTTCTGAGCAATAATTTTAGAATGACCCGATAGAATGGGAGACTGAGTCTCTGTGTAGTTCGGATCACGCGAATAACAAAGACCAGGTATAAAACTAAAAAGGCGAGGATAAAAACTATCTCCAGCGTTCCAATCGAATATGCCCAGTTCATTGGCGCGCTAAATTATAGAAGTAGGCGAATTTGCCTACAAGGATTTACATTAATTAACTTATTTTAATGATGAAGTGTTGATTTGGGCTTTTAGGATCATTGGATTGCCTTGCGAGCTCTTGCAAACACAGATGATATCCTGGAATTGTAGATAACTGGGAGCGAATACATCCAAATCAATATAGGAATCACTTCCTTCAGTCTTTAGCCGTTTTAACTCTCTATCTTCTTCATCGAAGAATTTGTCTTCCACAAGTTTGCCAAGGAAAAATTCCTGATCCCGACATGGAATGGAAGAAGAGACATACAGACGATTGCGCTCCTGGTAGTAAGAGATTTTTGGATTTTCTTTTTGTTTGCCATTTAATAGAAATTCAACTAGACCAACGCCTGGATTACCGGATCCGTAGGGAACGAGTGCTTTCGGTCTTCCGTTTTTGTAGTATAGCTTTCGGATTCCATGAAGTCTGTCGTTTTCGTAAGGAGTTTCTGCGTACAATTCTCCGGTTTCGAAATACTTCTTGGAGATACCATGACGTTCCCCATTCATGTACGGCATTTCAAGTTGAACTGTCTTACCATCCCTGTAGTAAAGTAGAGACTTTCCATGCTTTACGCCTTTTACGTAATTTATCTCCGTCTTCAGCTTCCCGTCGCTTGCATACGATTTTACAAGACCATTTTTGTCCTTGTTTCTTTCGGTTTTCTCGATGGCTTCATTCAAACGGTCAGCATCTACATCTACAGAACTGAACACAAAAATCAGAATGGTAATGCTGATAAAGACCCATAGAATATTGTGATACCTGAATTTCATTCAATTATAACTTAACTCGTGCCGCCGAATTCCGAAACAATGACTAGTGAGGTTGTTTTTAAAAACGCAACAAAAACAAAAATATTCATTGGTGCTGGCAATAGTTGAAAAGTTTTTTCGATTTAATCGGGAAAAATCAACGACCTATAAGTCTTAAGGGTAAGCTAGGTAATAAAATATATCGCCTAGGAAGCATTGGTGGCTTACAAGGTCCCTCGAGGAGGGGCCTTTTTTTGTGCCTCGAAACCTATCGCTTCTTCGAAGTTTGTTCCGGTTTTGATTGAAACAAAAAAACCTACCGAAATGGTAGGTTGAAAGTACACCCGCAGGGACTCGAACCCCGAACCCCCTGCTTAGAAGGCAGGTGCTCTATCCAGTTGAGCTACGGATGCAAGAAAGCGGAGAGAGGGGGATTCGAACCCCCGGTACGATTTCTCGCACGCATGTTTAGCAAACATGTGGTTTCAGCCACTCACCCACCTCTCCGTGGTATGTCCGAAAACGGAACGCAAATATAAAAGTTAGTTTGAAAAATTAGAGCTGCTATTGTAAATATAAAATATGAACGGGTGTATTTGTTATCATCTTTGTTCATTAAGGTATCTCCATAACCAGTCAGAACACTATTCTACCGGATGCAATGATCTTCTGGTTTTGCATACTTGATTTTTCTACTTTGAGGAAAAGTCGAATTTATGCGCCCAGTCATCATATTAAGCCTTCTTGTTAGCTCGTTTTCATCTTTTTGTCAACCAGCAGATTTACAAACCCTGCTTGACAGTCTTCGGAATAAGTCAGGTTACCCAGGCATTGTTTATTCCACTGTCGCGAAGGATGGAACAGCTGAAACATTCGTAAGCGGATGGGCTGATGTTGAAAATGAAATTGCGATGACTGAGTCTCACAAACTTCATGGAGGGAGTACGGGAAAAACCATTGTGTCAGCACTCATTATGCAATTGGTTCAAGATAGCAAGCTCGCCTTTGATGATCCGGTCAAGAAATACCTCGGATCCTATTCATGGTACGATCGATTGGCGAATAGTGATTCTATCACTATCAAAAACTTATTGCAACATTCTTCAGGTATTGTTAGGTATGAATTTAAGGAGGCCTTTTTATCAGAGGTGATCAAGGATCCGGATAGAATATGGAAACCAGAGCAGCTAATTAGTTACGTATTGGATGATGACCCATCGTTCTCGCCTGGGAATGGGTTCACATATGCCGACACCAATTATATTTTGTTAGGTATGATTATTGAAAAAGTGACCGGAAAATCATTCTATCAGCTTGCACAAGAAAGAGTATTAGAGCCACTAGGAATCAAAAGTTTTACTCCAACCAATACCAGGACCGTGAGTCAGATGGCCCAAGGCTACTACACGGAAGGGTCTCAGTATGCCTTGGGATTCACAGCCCCATTTCTCAAGGATGGGATTACTCAAAATAACATGCAATTCGAGTGGACTGGAGGTGGCTATTGCTATGCCACTGTTGACTATGCACAGCTATTGAAGAAACTCTACGAAGGAGAAGTATTCGATCTCGATGCGGTGAAAGATCAGTTATTTGATTTCAAAGAAGCTCCTGAGATAGGAGGTGAGTATGGTCTGGGTGTCATGAGGTACAATTTTCCAGGTTTGGGAGCTTTTATTGGACATGCAGGTTTTTTCCCCGGTTATAATACGGTAGGTCTGTATCATTCGGAGACCGGAATGGCATTTGCCATGCAGATCAACTCAACAAACATTGAGCAGCTGCAAAAATTCTTCGGTGACTTTTTTTCCTTGACTAAGCAAGCATTGAAGAAATAATGACAAGGGTTTCCTTAACGTACTGATAATGTAAAAACATGTTATTGCTGCATTAATGCGATCATCTTTTCAACCTGTGATTCCTGATCCACTAATTGACCGTCATGATAAAATAAAACCAATTCTAATGGCACATTATTCCATGCAAGCTTGGCTACATTATCCGGACTTATGCTGTGCCGGCCGAGTGTTTTTTCTGTTGGCCAATCCATCGTAGGGAAGGAGACATAGGCAAGTTCGGAGCAAACGATCTTATCGGTAGTGTTTACGTCAAAGTTGAAATCATATTTTTTCCCCAACTGCCGAAAGGCCATGATGAGCGCCTCCTTGGTTCGTTCTTCTTCTTCTCCTTTTAGGAATCTTGGTCTGAGGATGGCAAAGTCGTCGATGTTCATGAAATGGTCCAACGTACTTAATTGTACCCCAGACCTAAGGGCTTCAATGATCTGATGTTCATCTTTGGAGTTGGGGTTGGAAGCTGACCCTATTTTGTCTTTGTAAGGTGAAACGTTTAGATCGTCCCAAATTCCATAATCTATTAATTCAGCTTTGGTGCCAGTCCAGATAGCCACATGTCCGAAATGACCAGGAATAAGTTTGTCAGTCAATCGAAAAGGAGTTTTTTCAAGAAGAATGTCAAGTGGTTTCAGCTGTGACTGGATCTTCTTAATGGCTTCTTCGTCTTGATAGAGTTTTCCCTTTCTTGATTCAAATAACCCTACTGTATTTCCAAACAAGCCACTGACAGCATCAAATCCCTCACTAGCTGACTCAGAAAGCATGTCTTTTGAAATTCGTTCAAATGCAACGAATTTGTTTGAAGCGATCTCCTTGACCCGGATTTTTTTCACATAATTATAAGAGGGACTGGAGTCAATAAGCAATTGTAGGTAGGCGAAATCTGAATCCTCATGAACTCCTTCTATGGATTCCTTTTCTTCTTCGTAGAAACTCATGGCTCGCCGAATTCGATGCCTTGATTCAATCGAATTGGCTGCAAGTGTCATTTCAGTGAGCTTGTTAGCGATGATTCCAAATCCCATGTCCGGATCATTGACTACTCTTCTTAATCGATCGTCTTGTTCAAACAAAACAATACCGATCATGTAATTGTCGTACAAAGTGAGTGCTGCCCCAAGTGAAAGCATCAAGCCCTTCAATCTAAGTTGCTGTGAGATGTTAAATTCTTCGAGCGTTGAATCCTCAACGTCGATGCTACACTCATAAGCGTAAGCAATGTTGTACAAGTCTTCTCTTATTTCCAGGTAATCTTCTGTCCCTGACTTCAAGATCATCAAATCGTTACTGCTCAATGGCTCATCTTTGTTGATACGGAGTCTGTTTGAAATTTTCAGCATTTCAGATCTGGCAATGAGGCTGTATTCTACCAATAGCTGGAGTTTTTCGAAATCTTCCTGAAAGATCAGTTCCGGATCGATTCCTGCCTCGAGTTTCTGGGTGACGGTTTCAAAGCAGGCGGTCTCATTTTCTTTGATTGTCTTATCTATATTAAAATATGTATATGCAGCATATATAACAATCAGTATCGAGATCCCAATTGAGATCTTTTTTACTCTCCTTCTTTCCATTTCTTAAGCTTGTTAGGTTGACTTAGGCGTGTATTTGATGATTAAAATATAGCTATTTCACTTTTAATTTCATCAAGAAAATGAATAACCGAGGAATATAAGAAGTGTGCTTTATAATTGCTTTTGATACTCACCAAAATATCCGAAACACCAAATTAGGCGTGATGCCCAGGGAAAAAACACTTGTGTCAATCAACTCATTTTCCAATGAAGGGGTAGTCCTGAATTCACGATTAAGTGTATTTCGTCGGTCATAAATGTTGAGGACGGATAGCCCTACCCGATACCTTAACTTTTGATTTTTTGATTTGAAATCATATGTAGCAGAGAAGTCCAGTCGATGGTAGACCGGCAAGTTATTTCCGTTGAGATCTGAGAACGTGACAGCTACAGGTCCTCCTGAAGTGACAACCTCTGTAACATCGGTAAATGACTTTCCTGTGTGCCAGATCCAGCCAAGCGAGAACTCCCAATCTTTGTATGAAACGATGTGAGACCATTTCACTGTGTGCTCTATGTTCCAGTTGCCTGGAAAAGACTGGTCGTTGTTAAGTCCCTGGAACTGGTTTTCAGTTCTTATGTATGAATAGCCCAGCCAAGATTCATAACCTGAGAATTGTTTCTTTACAAATAGGTCTGCTCCGATGATATCACTGTCCCCACGCCTGAATTCATTGTCAATGGGATTTAAAAAGCCAAATGTGAGCGTTGTTACATCATTAATTTGTTTCAAATAACCTTCTAAATCAATGAACCAACCTCCATTGTTAAAGTTGGATCCAAGCGTGAGCTGATAGCTTTTGATTACAGGGAAACGATCCTTTGAA
>JANQST010000007.1 GCA_028279155.1 Cyclobacteriaceae bacterium | reverse complement strand
AAGAACTTCAGTACTACAACTTGGATTGCCTCCCCGCTGGCGACTGGCAAAGTTTCTTTGAAAACCCTGAACAATCTGATCAGCCTCACATGTCCTTATTCATCGCATTCTTGAATTTGTTTGGCAAGGTGCAGGGTCAACTGAATCAAATGACAAGGAGACACCTGGATTTTTATTTTCAGCATGTCCTTAAGTTGAAGAGAAAACCAGCACAGCCTGACAAAGTTCATGTGCTGCTGGAATGTGCTAAAAATGTGAATCGATATAGACTAAATGAAGGATCCATATTAAAAGCAGGTGAAGATGGTCTGGGCAATGAATTAAGCTACAGCACTGACCGAGAGATAGTCGTGACCCCTGCATACATAGACTCCTTAAAGTCGATATTCATTGATTTTGATGATGAAGCGAGACCGTATGCGTCACATGTAGCAAATTCCGAAGATGGATTGGGAAAGCCGTTTCAGGAGTCAAGCCTGAGGTGGAATGCCTACGGACAGAAACCACCGAAAAAAGACGATTCACCAATATCTGAGTTGGCAACATCTTATGGATTTATCATGAGCACACCTACACTTCTACTCAATGAGGGAATACGCACCATCAGAGTCACAATAGAGTTTGAGAATCCAGAAAAATTGGATAGGAAAAAGATATCACCGAGTAACACGGAATTGGAGGCATTTTTTAGTGGAGAAGAAGGCTGGAACGGGCCTAAGGATGTGATCATCAAAGAAGAAGATTCTCAGGATCATTTGACTTTGGAAATTAAACTCGAGACTGGTGACCTCCCCGTGGTCCCACTTGAGAAGGAATATGACGCCTCATTCGATACGACATGGCCAATGCTCAAAATCCTCTGTAAAAAGGATGGTAAACGCTTTGCTTTTGCACATTTGATGCAGTTGATTGTTAAGAAAATTTCAATGCAGGTGTCTGTAGTAGGACTTAGAAAAGTAGTTCTTCAAAATGACCAATCCACACTTTCATCCGATAAACCTTTTCTTCCTTTTGGAACAGTACCTTCCTTGGGATCTTCTTTTTACATCGGTAGCTCAGAGGCACTTTCGAAGAAGCTAGATGAGCTGAAGATCAATATAGATTGGCACGAAGTGCCGAGTACCAATCTTGGACAGTACTATAATGCGTACCTCGAAGGTTCGGATACATTGAACAATGATTCCTTCCAGGCCAGGATTTATTCCTTGAACAATAAAGCCTGGACCGAGGCTAAAGAAAATGTCCGCCTGTTTAACTCGAATAGTGCTTCCGGCCAGCGACAACTTGTATTCAATTCAGGAGATAAGATTCTTGACAACTACAGCATCGTATCCTCTGATCAACAACAACAAGATCATTATTCTCATGATACTAGAGATGGGTTTTTGAAATTAGAACTTTCAGAACCAAACAATTCGCTAAAGTGTTTTGGGCACCGACAATATCCAAGTGCATATGCTGAAGCAATTATGAACAAGGCGCAAGGTATCACAGAACCCGAACCTAAAGTCCCAAATTCACCCTACACTCCTACCATTAAATCGCTGACCATAGACTATACTGCCAGTCAGGAAGTTTACCTCAACAACTCGAAAGAGGCCGTCAATTCGTTCAAGTACTTCCACATCGAACCATTTGGGCATTCAGAAAGGACATTGCTGGAAAAGGTTTCACTCTTTTCCTTACAGGAACATGAAGGAAATCTATTCATAGGCATTAAAGAACTGAACCCACCGCAAGATCTTTCCTGCCTTTTTCAGGTAGCCGAAGGAAGTAGCGATCCGGCCAGGTTCTTACGTGAGAAAGATATTGAATGGAGTTATTTATCCGGGGAAGGGTGGAAGGACCTTACTGGTCATGGAAAACTTTTTGACTCAACAGGAGGATTACAGACCTCTGGAATCATTACATTCCAAATCCCTACAGATGCTAGTGATACCAATACGTTGATGCCTGAGGGATATCATTGGATAAGGTCTTCGATTAAAAAGAATTCGGCAGGAGTAGCAAAATTCATTGATATTAAAGCACAAGCTGTTACCGCGACTTTTGTAGACAAAGACAACGATCCGCTACACTTAGGCAAACCCTTAGCGGCTAATACCATCTCTGAATTAATTGATAAGCCTGCGGCGATCAAGTCGGTCCAACAACCTTATGCTTCCTTCGCTGGAAAAATGGAAGAACAGAGTAAAGCATTCGACACCAGAGTAAGCGAAAGGTTGCGACATAAAAACAGGTCCGTCAACATCTGGGATTACGAGCGGATGGTCCTGGAAAAATTCCCATCGATCTACCAGGTCCGATGTATCAATCATACCAGTAAAGATTCAGAATTTGTACCAGGTTCAGTCACGCTCGTAGTGATCCCCAATTTGAGAAACCTCAATGCAACCAACACCCTGGAACCAAAGGTGAGCACCCACCTCTTAAATGAGATTAGGGAATACCTGGTGGAACGAACCTCGCCTTTTGTCAACATAGAGGTGATCAACCCAGAGTACCAGCAGCTGCTGCTCGATTTCAAAGTGGGATTCCATCCCGGGTATGATGCTGGGTTCTACAGCCAGCAGCTTAATGAGGAGATCAAACGTTTTCTCTCTCCCTGGGCCTACGATGAAGGAGAGGATATATTCTTTGGAGGAAAAACCTTCAAGTCGGTGGTGTTGACATTCGTGGAGCAGCGACCCTACGTGAATTTTGTAAATGACTTCCAGATGTTCCATAACATCACCGAAAGTTCAGGAATTGGTAACATGATTATTGGTCGGGATTTCGGAATAAGTGATGAATTAGGAATCGTTCGGGAAGACCTTGAAGTAGCAGAAGCCACAAGCTCCAGGGTAATCCTGGTTTCTTATCCACAACATGTGATTGAAGTAATAGATCAGGACGATACGACATGCCAGGGGGCCCGAGGACTGGGTATTGGATACATGGCAGTCGACATAGATTTCAAAGTAAAATAGCAAAACGATGAGCAGACAAAGCAGGACAGATTTAAAAGATAAATTCAACGACGGCAAGAAGCCGACTGGAAAAGATTTTTCGGACCTGATCGACTCATTTGTTAACCAGGAAGACGACAAAATTCAAGTCGGCGAGAATGGCTTACACATTCCGGATGAGGTAGCCATAGGTGCAGATAGTCCCAACGAGAAGCTTACTGTAGATGGTGCTATTAGCTTAAAAGAGTTGGGTGTTTCACCGCAAAGTACCAATGGTTTTGGTAAGTTGTATGTAAAGGAAGAGCAGTTGGTGAGTGCTGAGTTTGATGGTAATGAAAGTTTTATAAGCATGCCTTCACTTGGCATTGCGGATGTTAGAGATTTTACCATTGGCGCTTGGTTTAAGGTGGATCAGCGTACGGACGACCGTGTTTTTTTGGTAGATATGCGTGGTCAGTCCTCGGTTCTGAGGACAGCTGCCTTAAGGTTTACAATCATTGAGAATGGACAGTGCCAGATTGAGCATTTTGTTGTCTGGCCTTCTGACGGAAGTAGCTCGAGGTTTGCTGAAAACGTAGGATTTGTTTTTGACGAATGGCATCACACTGCTTTGGTTCGTAAAGGAGATGAACTTAAGGTGTTTTTTGATGGGAAGATGATTTCAAAAACACCAGCAACGGGACCTCTTACTATGGATGAGCCTATTCCATGGAATTCTGCCTGGAACGTCAATAATCATCACAACGGTGGCCATGGCATAGTTGGAAATATTGACGAGCTAGGGTTTTGGACTCGAGCCTTGGACCTGGAAGAAATCAAAAACATCTTTCTTGCCGGACGTGACTTAGATCTACGTGAGAAATACAGTAACGATTTTGTTAGTTACTGGCGGATGGGAGATGGGGAAATCCAGAATGGGACAATCAGTGATCAAATGGAACCAAGTCGTAAGGGCACGCTCAATAA
>JANQST010000147.1 GCA_028279155.1 Cyclobacteriaceae bacterium | reverse complement strand
TCTAGTTTGATGTAGTCAGGGTCTAACGAAGGGAGGAACCTTTTAGACTGGCTCGTGCCATCGCGGCTTAATGGGTTTGTTAACTTAATATTCCTGCTCATATTCATAGGTCTACATCAGTTCCTTCCGTGAAATAGAATGGGAATACCACATTGCTTCTGGCATTGGTTGATCGAATGACATAGTCAATTTCAATGGAGATCATACCAGCCAAATCACTCCTTTCGATAGTAATGTTCTCCAGGTCTATCCTGGGCTCATAGTAAAGGATTGCAGTTTCTATCATATCCTTCATCGTGGACTCAGTAGTAGCTGTGAGTTCGTCAAAGACCATGAATTTGAGGTCGCATCCAAAATCCGGTTGCATGACTCTTTCGCCAAATCCTGTGGCTAATAGGACTGAAATACTCTGCTCAATATCTTTTGCTTCACTTACCAGTTCGACAGAACCAGAATCCTTCGAAAACTGTGGTGGAAAACTCCATCCGGTACCTAAAAACGATGCTTTTGATTTTTCAGGATTCATTCTTAGTCTCCTATTAATACTGTTGGACATCCAACTGTGATTGATCCACCGTGAGCTGTGGGATCTCCCATTCGTGCTGCGGGCATTCCTTCAATCATCACACTTGCCGAACCTTGAATAATTGAATCTACCGGGCCAGTACACAGGGACTTGTCCCCAACCCTGGCCGCTGGCATCCCACCGATCAAAACAGTTGTAGCCCCCGCCGGAAGAATCGGACCTCCAACATGGGGTACAGGGCCGGTTGTCATTGGGCAGATGTGCATATCTAATATTCTTGCTGCTGATGGCATTTCTAACTCAGTTAATTTGTACAATAGCTCCTTTTAATATTGCTGTTGAACCGGATGTCATTTCAAGACTACCGGCACAATCTGTTTTTAAATTATTGGCTTCAATGTTGATGTCTCCAGGTGACGTGATCCTTGTCGCATCCAAAATGATATCCGAAGCGCTTTTCAACTCAATTCCTTTTGATGACATTGTAATTGAGTTCCCATTTTCATCTTCGATTTTGATGCCTCCTAAGCCATCACTTAGTTCCACCAGGTTAGCATTCGAGCTTCCCAAAACAATGCTACCCTCTTCATCATCAAAGACTAATCTTTGACCCTCGCGTGTTTCTAATCCTTTTCTATTATTTGATTTTGAAGGCTCTTCGGGTGATGGAGCATGACTGCTGTGCAATGAACCTAGTATGACCGGGGACCTTGGATCATCGTTCACAAAACCAACCACCACCTCATCTCCAACTTCCGGACGGAAAAAACTCCCCCTATTTGGACCAGCATCGAAGGTTGAGAGTCGTGCCCACACTCCTTCATTTATTTCTTGTACTCCTGGAAGTTCTACCTTGATTCGTTCACTATTTTCTGGATCTTTTTCGATCTGAAGCACAATACCTACATGAAGTCCAGTAGTTGGTGGAATCAAGCAAGGCCCTCCGGATCCATTGCTGATTTTATTGTTTGAGAACATTTCATTTTCTATCCCAAACTGGATAGCTATTGTCCAAGTACCTTCTACGATTTCATGTCGTATGCCTGAAACAAAGGCTTTCCCGCTAAACCTATCGCCCCACCCTGTAAGCTCGATTAAGGTTCCTGGTTCAACTCCTACATTCCCATTACATTTCACATATCCTCTGATCTTTGCGAGTCGACTTTTTATCATTTTTGCATCTGCCCAAGCTTGTAATTCTTTCTCATTTGTCGCTCCACCATACAAATTGACTTCTCCGGTTTCAAAAGACTTGGCTAATTCGTCTCCACCTACATTTCCTTGCTTTGGAAGTTTCGGATCTTTACTTTCAGCTAAAACTTTCGCATTGGATTTGACTGACCAGGCTTGTGCTACTACCTTCTCAGGCTGATTTCTTGCATCCATCTCAGCTTCGAAATCAATGACCTCCCTTTCATCTATGACGGTGACCTTGGAATCGTCAATAGCTAATTTTTTGATTGATACTGTGTTATTGTTAGGCATTACAAAACACCCATTGACTTCAGCTCTTGTGACAATGAAATCCCAATCGCTTACATTGTTTTGAACTAACATCTCATGTTCCACATTGGTGGTGTCAGTCAATGCCTTTAGACCATAAGACTCGATTATTTTTTTGAATGCTTTGCTATCTGTCTGTTCAGGGAAAAAAGCACTTTTCCTATTTAGGGTCATCCTGGAGCTTCGGTCTCTTGCTTCAATTTCAAGTGATCCATTTCCATTTTTCATTCGAAGGGCATGCTTTGTGATAACACCCTGGAAAATGGATTCCTGGGAATCCTCATAACCAGTGGATATTTCAATTTCATTGCCAGGAACAAATTCCGAGCTGTCACTGGCTAAAAATTCACGACTTGCTAAATCACCCTCATTGAGTAGAATTCTAGCAAATGGAATCTTATTGATTTCTCTGTGAATGATGAAATGAAATGCTTCTTTTCCTATTTCAAGCGTCTTTTCGCTTTGATCCTTGCCTTTTACTTTAATCGTGGTTCTAACTGTGCCTGATATCGATTTCTTGCCTCCCATTGACTATTTATTTAAGGGTGGAAAAATCAATTCAGTGCCAGGCGCCAACTTTCTAAATGACTTCAGGTTGTTAATCTTGGCTAATTCCAGATAGTATCTTGAATCATTGTAAACATAATGAGCCATCTGCGGTAATGTGTCACCCTCTTTGACTTTTATCAAATGGGTCAGGTCAGAAGATTGGTTATTTTCCCTGGCTGCCCGCAGTTTAGCGTTTACAGTTTCTTTGAACGAAACTGATGCCTTAGCTCTAAGAGGCGTGCCTTCTTGATCGAATAAATTGTATGTTACTTTGAAGCTTTGAAGGATACCTCTAAATATCAGTTTGGCCCACTTTACCTCTACATAGGGTGGTGCATGAATTCTTCCGTCATAGTAAAGAGCAACGTTTTTGAATTTTTCTATTTGTTCATGGACGCTCTTTTTTTTCGTATCAGGAATAATTCCAGTTCCATCAAAAATCAGATTTAATTCAAGCGTCTGAGGCTTAATCCCCTTGAATCTTAGTTGAGCACTAGATCTACCGGTGAACTTACCCTCACCATATTCCAATTCATAATTCTTCACAAATTCTTCCGGATTAAACAGGACTTTATAACTTCTTCCAGTTTTCTTTTTGAAGTTGTTATCCT
>JANQST010000576.1 GCA_028279155.1 Cyclobacteriaceae bacterium | reverse complement strand
AAGTCGCCTGTTTCTTGATGACATAGCCAACCCGGTCTTTTCCCTCACTGTATCAACACCAATAATTTCTACGGGCATACTCAGGTCTTCTACCATTTTCTTGATAATCACGTATTGCTGCAAGTCTTTTAATCCAAAGTATGCCCTGTTTGGTTGAACAAGATTCAGCAATTTGTTAACTACAATACCAACGCCTGAAAAATGTCCGGGTCTGAATTCTCCCTCAAAAGTATTCTCCAATGCTCCAAATGAGATCCTGACAATAGGTGTTTTCGAATAGAGATTTTCAGATGAAGGTTCAAATAGATAGTTGACACCTAGGCGCAGTAATAAACGTTTGTCTTCGTCTATACTTTTTGGATAATTGGCAAGGTCCTCCTCTTTATTGAACTGAAGAGGGTTAACAAAAATGCTGGCAATCGTGATATCATTATCTGCAAGGCTTCGCTCTACCAATGCCAGATGACCTTCATGAAGTGCTCCCATTGTTGGAACAAGTCCTACACTATGGCCCTTCTTTTTCAAATCGTAGGCTATTTCAAGAAGGTCTTCAGGAGCTTGAATCGCTCTCATAGGAGTGACGGGTTTAATGCTTAACTTATTGAATACGTTGATATTGAACCAAAATTATCGTACTTTTGTCCTCATTTTTCAAATCCCCTGAAGAAATAATTTTTTTAACTCATAGAATTTTATGTCAAATATTAGAATCCTTTATGTGGCAAGCGAAATCAATCCATTTCTCAGAACGACGGAAGTGGCTGAATTTGTAAGAAGACTACCACAAGCGATGCAAGAAAGAGGTATGGAGATCAGGATTTTAGTTCCGCGATTCGGCCTTATAAATGAAAGAAAAAATAGACTGCATGAAGTAGTAAGACTATCTGGTATCAACATTGCTGTTGGTGATGAGGAGAAGCCTCTTGTAATTAAGGTTGCTTCTATTCCAAATGCTAAGCTTCAGGTTTATTTCATTGACAACGAAGATTACTTCTATAGAAAATCCGTCTTTTTCGATAAAGAGGATAACTTCTTTGAGGACAATGACGAAAGAGCAATATTCTTCTGTAAAGGCGTTCTAGAAACAGTGAAGAAGTTGGGGTGGTCACCAGATATCATCCATTGTAACGATTGGATGACAAGTCTTATCCCGCTCTATACAAAAACGACATACAAGAATGATCCGATCTATAAAAATGCGAAGACCGTATTTACGATGTACAACAACAAATTCACGCACAAGTTTGGGTCGGATTTGTTAGAAAAAGTTAAAATGCTTGACATTGATGATGAGATGCTTACACCTTTGAAAACTGCAGATTATGAGGGTTTCGTAAAGATGGGTGTTGAATATGCAGATGCAGTCATCAACGGTCACGAGGAATCTACTGATAGTTTCAAAAAGCTGATTGCTGATCTTTCAAATGAAAAAGTAACGGAGACAATTGAGAAAGACGAAAACTTTGAAGAATCCTACTACAATCTATACAATGAACTTGTTGGATAGTATCAAAAAAATTATACGCTTTTTTAAGCCGGGATCAATTTTATTGATCCCGGTTTTTTTAGGTTGTGATGCGGCAAATGATCTGGGTACCCAGTTCGATCTTGAAACCAATATTGACGTTAAGGTAGTTGAATTCGACTTCCCCTCGACAAATGTGTTTATCGATAGTCTGAGGACAGATGGGGAAGATAGATTGGTAGTAGGAACTTTTAATGACCCTCTTACAGGTCGAATAACAACAGAGACTTATTTTGGGTATGCTTTTCAGGATGGTTTTTTACCTGCCGATACACTTGAATTTGATTCTGCTCAAATAACCCTGGCCACAGCAGATATATTACCAGTTTCTGGATCTGCGGTTTTCGACATGGACATTTACGAACTCGAGGACACGCTTTTAACAGGCATAATTTATTTGGCTACCAAGCAAGAAAGAAAATCTAGAAAAGTAGGAAACCTAACTACAACCATAAGTTCTGATGACGAAGAAATAGCTTTTAAATTGGATGATTCTTATGGAAGAGAAATATTCGACATTTTACAAAATAAGCCAGATACTATCGGTACAGCGTCTTTGTTCTTTAAAGGCTTGGCTCTAACAAGTGGCATCACCAATGAAAGTCTAGTTTCTTTTGATGCCAGGGCAGACACATCCAAATTAAGAATATACATGAGTGGTGACGGGACAACTGAATTCGTTGAATTCAGTATTCGGACATCACTACATACCTACATTGAAAGAGATAGAAGCACCTCACTTTTCAATGGTATTGTTGAAAAAGAAGATTTTGATCTTGTTGGTGATGGCAGAACGGTATTAGATCCATTGGCGGGAATAACAACATCCTTCAACATAGAATCAATAAAGACTTTCTTCGATGAAAATCCTAATGTGTTGATTAATACCACAGTTTTGGATTTGGTCGCTGAAGATTTGACAGCAAGAGATACTCTACAGGGATTTCATCTTTACTTTAGAACACCTGACGGTGGGTTCTTTGGACCTGGACTTGTTCTTAGGCCATTTTCAAACATTGTAATGACTGATCAAGCTTATCTCAATGGAAGTAGCACTCCGGCTCCTGTTGCCTACAACCCAGATACGGATCAATACATTGTCACTCCAACATTATTTTTCCAAGCCCTTTATAATAATTTCCAAAACTGGAAAGATGAAAATGAGGGAGTAGCACCAGATAATTTGTTCTATATAGATCCATTCCAGGGAGACACTACTGAGATTGCTGATATGATTCTGGTTCATCCGGATCAAATGATCCTCGAACAGGCAGTTTTTCAAAATTCCGGAATTAAATTGAGGATATTCTTTACTGAGGTCAATTAAAGAACCTGGATATGTGTGGAATTGTTGGTTACTTAGGAAATAAACCTGCTCATCCAATACTTATTGGTGGATTAAAGCGGTTAGAATATCGCGGATATGATAGTGCTGGAATTGCTGTAATTGATAATGGTCAGCTGCATATAGAAAAAAAGCAGGGGAAAGTTCAAGACCTGGAAAATCTAATTGGCAAAAAGGAATTTTCCAGCACTGTAGGTATTGGACATACAAGATGGGCCACGCATGGTGAACCTAACGATGTAAATGCTCATCCACACCTTTCGAATAACGGGTCTCTTGTAATCATTCATAATGGTATCATTGAGAATTATGGATCATTAAAAGAAGATCTAATACAAAAAGGCTATTCTTTCAAAAGTGAGACCGACACCGAGGTATTTATTTCCTTCATAGAGTATATTAAAGAAAGTGAAGGTCTATCCCTGGAGGATGCGGTGAGAATTGCATTGACAAAAGTTGTTGGAGCATATGCAATAGCTATACTTTCTTCAGAAGAACCAAACAAACTTATTGCAGCCCGCAAAGGAAGTCCACTTGTGATAGGATTGGGAAAGGAAGAATTTTATGTTGCTTCTGATGCTTCTCCTATTATAGAATACACGAACGAGGTTATTTACCTACAAGATGAAGAGATTGCCATTATGGAAGGAGGAGAATACAAGGTGGTTAATACCAGCGATCATTCTCAAACACCCCAGATCCAGACATTAGATATGGAACTTGAAGCGATCGAAAAGGGTGGGTATGAACATTTTATGTTAAAGGAAATTTTCGAACAGCCTAAATCAATAGCTGATTGCATGAGGGGTCGCTTAAATGCAAGTTCAGGACAACTGATGTTAGGTGGGATTAGGAATTATAAACAGGCACTGATCAATGCGGAAAAGATAACTTTTGTTGCATGTGGTACCTCGTGGCACGCAGGGTTGGTTGCTGAATATATTTTTGAAGATCTATGTAGAATTCCAGTAGAAGTTGAATATGCATCTGAGTTCAGGTATCGTAACCCGATCATAAAAGAGGGTGAGATAATAGTTGCAATTTCCCAATCTGGAGAAACTGCAGATACTTTGGCTGCAATCGAACTAGCCAAGAGCAAAGGCGCCATTGTGTTTGGAATAGTGAATACAGTTGGGTCTTCTATTTCAAGAGTGACGCACGAGGGTGCTTATTTGCATGCGGGTCCGGAAATCGGTGTAGCCTCAACAAAAGCCTTCACAGCTCAAATCACTGTGCTTATTATGATCGCATTGAGAATTGCACATCTCAAAGGCACAATTACTGAAAGAAAATACAAAGAACTACTGGTAGAACTGGAGAACGTACCTCACAAAGTACAGGAAGCTCTGAAATTCAATGATAAAATTGAAACAATAGCTGAGCTTTTCCAGAATGCTAAAAATTTTCTATATCTGGGTCGTGGATACAATTTCCCGGTTGCATTAGAAGGAGCGCTTAAATTAAAAGAGATCTCATACATTCACGCTGAAGGCTATCCTGCTGCAGAAATGAAGCATGGCCCAATTGCGTTGATTGATGAAGATATGCCAGTAGTAGTCATAGCTACCAGGGATAGCTCTTATGATAAGGTGGTTTCAAACATCCAGGAGGTTAAAGCCAGAAAGGGTGTTGTCATCGCAATTGTCACAGAAGGCGATGTATTGATCCCTGACATGGCAGATTTTACTATTGAAGTACCTTCTACTCATGAAGCGCTCATGCCGCTGATCTCAGTGATTCCACTGCAATTACTTAGCTATCATATAGCTGTTATGCGTGGTGCTAACGTTGATCAACCCAGAAATCTAGCAAAATCAGTTACCGTTGAATAACTTTCTGCAATGAAAGAGATAATTAACTCCAGTCAAGCCCCAGCTCCAATCGGCCCCTATTCCCAGGCGGTCAAATATGGAAATACACTTTATGTCTCCGGACAAATACCAATCGATCAAGCGTCAGGAGCTATGATTGACGAAAACATTGAAGCGGAAACAGAACAGGTAATGAAAAACATTGAGTTCATTTTGAATGAAGCTGGCTTAACTTTTTCAAATGTTCTTAAGTGTTCAATTTTTGTGAGCGATATGGGGAATTTCGCCCGGATAAATGAAGTCTATGGAAAATATTTCCAGGAAAATCCTCCTGCAAGGGAAACAGTTGAAGTTAGCGGGCTTCCGAAAGGAGTCAATGTTGAGATCTCCTGTATTGCAGGCTTCAATCTATAATATCTATTAGCTTAATTGATCCGATCTGATGGAAAATGTACGTGTAAGGTTTGCACCTAGTCCCACGGGTGGACTACATATTGGAGGAGTAAGGACAGCACTTTTTAATTACCTGTTTGCAAAAAAACACAAGGGCGAATTTATTCTGAGAATAGAAGATACAGATCAAGGTAGGTTCGTAGAAGGCGCTGAAGATTACATCCTTGAAACGCTAAAGTGGTGCCAAATTGAACCTGATGAGAGTCCGAAACATGGAGGTGACTTTGCTCCTTACCGTCAATCTGAAAGAACTGAGATCTATAGAAAATATGCCAATCAACTAATAGAAAATGGACGGGCATATTATGCTTTTGATACACCTAAGGAATTGGAGGAAATGAGGGAACGGCTAACCGCTGCCAAGGTGATAAAACCTCAGTACAACACAGTAACAAGGTCAACAATGAGGAATTCACTCACTCTTTCTGAAGAGGAGGTGAAAAAAAGAATCGAATCAGGTGAACCATATGTTGTTAGAATTAAGGTTCCGAAAGACGAAGAGATCAGATTAAAAGACCTGATCAGAGGCTGGGTGAAGGTTAATTCAGAAGACATTGACGACAAAGTCCTAATGAAATCTGATGGGATGCCTACCTACCATTTGGCGAACGTAGTTGATGATCACTTGATGAAAATAACGCATGTTATTCGTGGTGAGGAATGGTTACCTTCAGCTCCATTGCATGTTTTACTTTATCAATTCCTTGATTGGGAAGAAACCATGCCTCAGTTTGCTCACTTGCCTCTCATTCTGAAACCTGATGGAAATGGTAAACTCAGCAAGAGAGCTGCTGACAAAGCAGGCTTTCCTATTTTCCCATTGAATTGGGCAGATAAGGAATCAAATGAAACCGCAATAGGCTTTAAAGAAACGGGCTTCTTACCGGAAGCATTGATCAACTTTCTGGCATTCCTTGGTTGGAACCCAGGTACAGAACAGGAGATTTTTTCTCTAGAAGAATTGATAGAAGCATTTTCCATTGAAAGAATAAATAAAGCCGGAACGAAGTTCGATTTTGACAAAGCCAAATGGTTCAACCAACAATACATCAAGTCCACGTCCAGTTCGGTTTTCGCTGAAGATCTTAGATCGGAATTGGCAGAAAAACACAGTATTACTTGTGATCCTGTAATATCGAAACAGATTATTGATCTACTTAAGGAGCGTGTCACATTCGCCGAAGAATTTCTTGATGCAAGCCTTGTATTGTTTCAACATCCGACCGAATATGATGAAGGAGTTAGAAACAAAAAATGGAATGATGAAGCGCCGATAGCACTTAAACTTTTTTCTGATAAGTTGGAAAGAGCTTCAATTGAATCTCCCGAGCAAGTAAAAGACCTCTTTTGGCATACACTTGAATCCAATGGTTATAAACCCGGGCAATTCATGCAAACTCTTCGATTCGTATTAACCGGTAAAGGTTCTGGTCCTGATCTAATGACAATGATTCAAATCATGGGATCGAAAAAATCATCTGAACGAATTAATTATTCAATTACTTTGTTAAGTAACAATAACTAATGAACTCATGAGCAAGAAAAAAGATAAAGCAAAGGTGCATGAGGACCTTGACGGGTTTGAGTTAAAGGTTGACTCTTTTGGTGAAATCAAATCAAACCTTCCAATCGATGAGCTGAATAAGTTTCTTAACAAAAATGTTGAAGACAAGAAACTTAAAGATCGAGAGGATCTAGATCAGGACGAAGAGTAGGCCCATCTCTTAAGAACCTCCCTTCTCATTACTTTCCTAGTTTTGGTTATTTTCGTGCCAAACTCCCAAGAATGACCAAAATAGGTATTATTAGAGAAGGAAAAATTCCAATTGACAGAAGAGTTCCAATCACCCCCGAGCAAGCCAAACACATATCAAATAGTTTTGGAGTTGAAGTAAAAGTACAATCCAGTGATATTCGATGCTTTCCGGATCAGGACTATCAGGAAGCTGGTATTGAAGTAGTCGAATCAATTGACGATTGTGACATCATATTGGGAGTGAAAGAGGTTCCTATAGACAAATTAATTTCTGGAAAAACTCATTTCTTCTTTTCTCATACAATCAAGAAACAGGATTATAACCAAAACCTAATTCGTTCAATCATTGACAAAAAAATTCGCCTAGTGGACTGGGAAACGCTCACCAACGGGAATGGGAATCGTGTAATCGCTTTTGGCAGATGGGCAGGTATCGTTGGGGCATATAATGGGATTTGGACGTTCGGCAAGCGATACAATCTATTCCATATCAGGAGGGCTCATGAATGTTTCGATCTTGAGGATTTGAAGACAGAGTTCCCAAAAGTGAAGCTACCAGCAATCAAAATTGCCATCACAGGCGGCGGAAGAGTGGCCAAAGGGGCAATAGAAGTATTAGATGGCATTGGGATTCGATTTGTTAATCCTCATGATTTTCTAACCGAAAAATTTAGTGAGCCGACCTACACAGTCCTAAACTCAAGAGATTATAACAAGCAGTTGCAGGGAGGAGAGTTTAGTCGTACAGAGTTCCATGAACATCCGGAAAATTTTGAAGGAGATTTTCTGAAATTCGCTAAAGTAACAGATTTGCTTATAGCGTCTGCTTTCTGGAACCCAAAGGCACCAGTTCTCTTTCAGAGAGAAGATATTCTCAAACATAACTTTCATATTCGCGTAATCGCAGATATCACTTGCGACATAGAAGGATCCATCCCCTCGACAAAAAAACCGAGCACCATTGATGATCCTATCTACGACTACAATCCTGAGGATAATAAAGTTGAAGAAGCCTTAACTGATGAGGCTAACATAACTGTAATGGCAGTCGATAACTTACCATGTGAATTGCCACGTGATGCTTCTGAAAGCTTTGGAAGTCAGCTGATTGAAAATGTGCTTCCTCAACTATTAAATGGTGATGAAAAGAGTATTATAAAAAATGCCACCATCACAGACGATGGAGCATTAACTGAGAGATACAAATACTTGCAAGACTATGTAGATGGAAAATAAAAAAGCTTCATTTTCATGAAGCTTTTTCTTAGCTAAATCTGGATTGACGATTATTCGAAATCTTCTAAGGCAGCCTCAATTTCATCTATGACCGGCTGAAGGATGTCTTCCAACTTTTCTTGACTTCCATCTGAGTACTGGACGTAAGGCACATAGTCCTCGTAGGTTTCGCCCTCATCCGTAATTTCTTCGAATACGAAAACAATATCTCCAGCTTTATCATCTCCGATGAATAGTTCAAGATCGATGTAATCATTTGGATCGCTATCCATGGAATTGTCCATTTCCTCATCACTGACACTACCCACAATTCTCAATGTCTTATAAGAAACTTCACCTGAAATAGACTTTGGCTCTAATTTTTCTTGAGAATCAAATTCAACATCCACATCTACTCCTACAAGATTCTCACCTTCGAGGAGTAGCGTAACAGCCAGGGAAGAGGTGGTGGTTTGCGTATCATCGAAATCTACTTCTAACGCAAATGGGATAACATCTAAAGAGATATCAGCCGTTTCAGGATTTCCACTTGCATCGTAGCTAACAGCGAAATCAAGATCTATGATAGGGTCTTCTTCTA
>JANQST010000515.1 GCA_028279155.1 Cyclobacteriaceae bacterium | reverse complement strand
AGAACCGAGTGGCGGTCGACTTGGACTTCATAACACTAACACAGGCGCTGTTCGAGTATTCTTAGATGGAGCTACAGGACAAATAGATGGAGCTACAGTCAATGCCGAGACTGTCAATGCAACTACAGTTAACCAATCATCTGATAAACGGCTTAAGCAAAATATACAGCCCCTTGAGCATTCCCTTTCCAAAGTCAACAAAGTAAGGGGTGTATCATATACATGGAAAGATTTATCAAAATCAAACGAACCTCAAATTGGTATAATCGCACAAGAGCTAGAGATGATCTATCCTGAATTTGTGACCACCAGAGAAAATGGGTACAAAGCAGTTAACTACTCCCAATTGACTGCTGTTCTCATAGAGGCAGTGAAGGAACTAAGTACAAAAGTTGAAGTTCTTGAGCGAGAAAATTCAGAACTTGAAACTAAGCTCGCATCCATTGATCAAGTGCAAAATGATCTAGAGCTTATCAAGGCGTTGCTTGGCCAGACAAAAGCCTCCTCAAAATGAAGCAGCTTAAAAAACAAGTGCTGCTCGTTATATTGCCAATGCTTACCCTGGCGGCAAGTGGGCAATTATCATTGCAGTCTTACACTACAAGCTTGGGGGGTGGTCGTATTTCGGGAGATGGGTATACAGGAGAAATAGCAGTAGGAGCATCATCAGGAATTTCTAGTAGCAATGGCTTAAGTAGCTATATTGGTTTAGTTGCAGCAAACTTGAAGACTGCAATCATCACAGTTAGAGCAGAAGATGGATCAGAAAACTTGATTGACAATAATGTAAACGGATACCTTCTGAAAGTTACTGAATCAGGAAGCTACGACACACTTGAAATCAAACAAGATGTGGTGAGCGAATTTCCATTTTCCCCTGTATTCACAGGCAGATATCTTGTGAACATTTCGGGTGACCCTGAGACTTACATTCCAACATATAACGGAAACGTCATCCTGTGGGAAGAAGCAGAACAAATTGCTTTAAGAAAGGATTCATCTATTTCCATAGATATCGAAAGTGTTCCAATGGAATTAACACCTACGGAAAATGGAGGGGTCATTTCCGGTACAATTGAGACCGAGCTTACATCTCCACCGGGTCGTGCACTTCAAACAGGCCCTGATGTTGGTCGAAGTTGTGGTTTAAGAACAAATCAGGATGGAAATTTGGAATTGATAGCAATCACAGAAACAGATGAAAATGGTTTCTTCGAATTCACAAATCTTCCTGCTTCCACCTACGAGTTTTTCATAGATGTCCCAGGGGTTCCATTCAACGAAGCTGCCAGCACAACCATCAACTTGGTAGAAGGACAAGGAAGTACGAGTGAATTTCAAGTTCAAGCCGTCATTACAGAGAACGGCATTGATGTGGAGATAGAAGAAGTCCTAGGCTTTCTTGAAAATAAAAATTCTCCCTTCAGAGTTTATCCAAATCCGGCATCCGATCAATTGGTATTCAGCCTTCTTGAAGGACAAAGGGAAAAGTTAAGAGTAGAAATGAGAGATGTTAATGGAAAACTAATTTTCCATGATCTACTTAGAGTTAACAGTATCACCAGAAAAATCCAGGTATCCGATCTCACAAGAGGGCTATATTTTATTAAGATTAGTAGTCCTTCAGGTTCGGATCAAGCCATATATAAAGTAGTTCTTAAATAAACTTAATTGAACTGTCAGGTGGAAAATCTGCCTGACAGTTTATTTCAAATCCTCCGGAGTGGTGATCTTGATGTTATTATAATCTCCATCAACCAATCGCACTTTTTTACCAGCCATCTCAAATACTGTTGCATCGTCCGAATAAGATCCTTCTATTTTATTATATGCTCTCTTAAGTTCTGAAACGCTGAAGGTTTGTGGCGTCTGAACCAATACATAGTCGTTTCGATCTTTGAACTCCGAATCTTCCTCCCCCTTTCTTTTTCTCAATGAGTCCTTCAATTTTACCGCTGCGACTCCACTCCCATGACGCTCAGCAGAAACATAACATTCTTCAATCAAAGATTGATCGACGAATGGACGCACCGCATCATGAACGGCAACCAAACCATCATCCTCAATTGAAGCTAACCCATTACGAACAGAGTCCGATCTTGTTTCACCGCCAACTACTACATTGATTTTCTTTGTCTTAAAATGACTTGATTCAATATGCTTCCACTCACTCATATTTTCTTTTGGAAGAACCAGAATGATTGCGATATCCGGCAGCTTTAGAAATTTTTTTATGGTGTGAACCAGAATAGGTTGGCCATCAATTTCCAAAAATTGTTTTGGCTTTGAAGTATTCATTCGGACTCCCTTCCCCCCCGCTACGATGACTGCATACCTTTTCATAAAAGTTGTAAATAATTACGAAATATTTGAAACATCTTCAAAACCATATAATTAAGCACAATTTTATTCTTTAAAAAACACAAAAACATAAGATTAATGCTGATTATTAACATTATTATATAATGTATTATGTGTATGTGATTGAAATAATACTATTTTCGTCCTTGATTATTAACCAAAAAAAGTAGTTATGAAGAAAACTTTACTTTTAACTTATGTTTTAACGTTCATGTTTGCGTTAAGTGCTATTGCGCAGCAAACGATAACTGGGCGGATCACCGATGACTCGGGTGAAGGTCTTCCAGGAGTGAACGTTGTGATTAAGGGCACCACTGATGGTGTCACAACAGACATAGACGGGAATTACCGTTTGTCTGTTCCTGGGGCCGATGCTGTATTGGTCTTTTCATTCGTTGGAATGGACCCACAGGAAATTACAGTTGGTTCAAGAACTGTAATTGATGTTCAAATGGCTTCAAGTGCTACAGAGTTAGCAGAACTTGTTGTGGTTGGGTACGGTACCCAGTCCAAAAGGTTCATGACTGATAACGTAGCAAAATTGAGCTCTGAAGACATTCAAGGAGTTCCAATTCCAAGTTTCCAAAATGCACTTTCCGGTAAAGCTGCGGGTGTTAGAGTAACACAGCAAAACGGAAAAGTAGAATCAGGAATTAGTGTAAGCATTAGAGGTACTTCCAGTGTATCTGCTGGACAGCAGCCATTATTCGTTTTAGATGGTGTTCCATTGATTAACGATAATGAGTCTCAGAATACTTCTGCTGTAAACCCACTTTTGTCAATTCCTACGAGCGATATCGAAAGTATTGATATCCTTAAGGATGCTTCTTCTGCAGCAATCTATGGTGCAAGAGGAGCGAATGGGGTTGTAATTATCACAACTAAAAGAGGAAAAGAAGGAAAAGCTAAATTCTCCTTGAATCTTTCTTCTGGAATTAGCCGCCCAACCAACAAAAGAGATTGGTTGAATTCTGATCAGTACATTGAGCTTTTCCTAGAAGCTGGTGACAATGCAAGCTGGACAGACAGAACATTCGTTGAAGGACGATTTGATCGCTATTCAAATAACACCTGGGGAACACCTAATCAGTTTGATACTGATTGGCAAGATGTTGCTTTCCAGGATGGTCACGTTAGGGATATTGACTTTTCAGTATCCGGTGGTAACAACGGATCCACTTATTACCTAGGAGCTTCTTATAATGATACAAAGGGAATTATTCTCAGTAACGAACTGGAAAGATTCAGCGGTCGAGCAAATATTTCCCAAAAGGTAAACGACAAGTTTACAACTGGAATCAATTTTAACTACTCTAGAGTAACAATTGACCGAGTTGCAAACGACAATGCTTTCGTAACTCCTTTGCAGGCAATTGCTCAATCTCCTCTTTCTCCTACACACTTTGGCCCAGACGATCTGGCCAATGGAGAGTCAGGACCATTTACCAGAACTGTTTATGCCAACTTCCTACTTCAGGATGAGTTTGGTTCTTACCAGACTGTTGTAAATCGAAGCCTTGGAAAATTATTTGGGCAATATGAATTCACAGATTGGATAAAATTCAACTCTGATTTCTCTTATGATATCTTCAACCAAACGGAAGATAGCTGGGACGGAAGTAGAGTTCCTTTCCAATCTACTCAAGGAGAAGCATATGCTTCAAACGTTTTATCTACCAATTACATCTGGTCAAACTACGCGACTTTTGACCAAGTATTTGATGCTCATGCATTGAATGTTGTAGTTGGTACTGAGTACAACCAAGGAAATCGAAGATTTGTTGATATAGAATCTCAGAATTTCCCATCAGATGACTTGCAGACAGTAACAAGTGGAGCAACTATTTCTGACGGTGATGGAACTACGACTGCTTACTCTTTTGTAGGTTATTTTGCTCGAGCGCAGTACTCTTATCAAGACAAGTATGTTCTTAAGGCAAGTATCCGACGAGATGGTTCGTCAAGATTTGGATCTGACTCTCGATTTGGTACGTTCCCAGCTGTATCTGTGGGATGGATCCTTTCAGAGGAAAGTTTCCTTGATGGATTGAACGCTGTTTCATTCTTGAAATTCAGAGCTAGCTACGGCGAGTTGGGTAACGCAGAACTCGGAAACTTCCCATCAAGAGGATTGTTCCAGGGTGTATCTTATAACCAACGACCAGGACTTGCTCCTACTCAACCTGGAAATAATGCTCTAAGCTGGGAGTCTTCAAAACAAACAGATATCGGATTCGAATTTGGATTGTTTAACGGACGTGTAAGTGGTGAAATTGATTACTACAAAAAGCAAACTGACGATCTATTGTTTGAGGTTCCACTTGTGCCTTCATCAGGAGCATTGGAAATCAATAGAAACACGGGCAGTATGGAGAACTCCGGAATTGAAGTTATCCTTAATGGTGACGTTATTCAAGGTGGAGATCTTAGCTGGAATGTGGGTATAAACTTCGCAACCAACAAGAATGAGGTAATAAGTGTACCTGAAGGAAATGATATCGTTTCTGGAAGAAACATTATTCGAGAAGGAGAAGTTCTTCAGTCACTTTACATGATCGAGTATGCTGGTGTTGATCCTGCAAATGGAGATGCACTTTACTACTTGAATACTGAAAATTCAGATGGTTCTATTGATAGAGGTACTACCAATGATCCAAATGCTGCAACACGAATCATTGCCGGATCACCTATTCCAGACGTAATTGGTGGTTTGACAAGTTCATTGAGATATAAAAATTTCGATTGTACATTCACATTCCAGGGAGAGTGGGGAGCAAGTATCTACAACGCTGGTGGACGATTCCAGTCAGCTAACGCAGACTGGTTTGATAACCAAACTGTAGATCAGATGGCGAGATGGCAAAACCCTGGTGACATTACCAATGTGCCTCAAGCTAGACTAGGTGAAGGTAACGGATCAGGTCACTCGACTCGATGGTTACAAGAAGCTGATTTTATCAGACTAAGAAACATTACGTTAGCTTACAGCCTTCCTACAGATCTTATAAGCAATGCTGGTCTATCATCTGTTAGAGTTTATGCAACAGCAATCAACCTGTTGACTTTCACTGACTATGATGGATATGATCCAGAAGCTAGATCTGATGCTGCAGCTAGGACAGTTACTCCTAGTCCCGGAATAGATTTCTATTCTGCTCCAGCTGCCAGAACGTTCACATTAGGTGTAAATATTGGATTTTAAAATTTGGTAATAATGAAGAAGAATATATATATACTCTTTGCAGCTGTATTAGTATTATGGAGTTGCGAGGACAGACTAGAGATCGAGCCTGCCCAAAGTATTTCGGTAGAGGCTGCTCTTTCATCTGAAGCTAACATCAAAGGTATTCTGATAGGAGCCTATGATGAATTAGGACAAGACGACAATTGGGGTGGACAAATGCAGGTTATTTCTGACCTGATGGGAGCTACTAACCAATTGACATGGCAAGGTACTTTTATCCAGCCACGTGAATATTTCCAAAAGTCAGTACTTGTTAGTAACACTTGGACTGAGCAGATGTGGAGAAATGCTTATGAAACAATCAACCAGGTAAACCTGGTTGTAGATAACATTTCTGCTATTGAAGATCCTGCGGAAGCTAATAGAGTTGAAGGAGAAGCAAGATTCCTAAGAGCATTAGCTTATTTTGATCTTGTCAGACACTTTGGTGCTCAGTGGCAAGCTGGTGGTGGTAACACTGGACCAGGAGTTCCCCTATTCACCAACGGAATCACTGACTATTCAGGAGATCTTAGTATAGCTAGATCTACTATTGCTGAAGTATACGCTCAAGTAATTGCTGATTTAACAGCTGCAATGGGCTTGCTTTCTGCTACCAATGGTGAGTTTGCTGATCAGTATTCCGCTGAAGCACTACTTGCAAGAGTTTACTTACAGCAAGGAAACTATGCTGGTGCTAGGGATGCCGCTAATAACGTGATCGCCAATAGTGGACACGCATTAGCTGGAACGTTTGCAGGTGCATTCAACAATGATTCAGATGGAATAGAGGATGTGTTTGCATTCCAGGTTACAAACCAAACCGGTGAAAATGATTTGGTTAACTACTATGCTGATCAGCCAACTGGAGGTCGACAAGGAGATATCGCGGTTGCAGCTGGATATGCCACTTTGTTTGATGATCCAGCGGATGTTCGTGCATCATATACATACGTAAGTGTTGACAATGGTTTGAACTTAACGCTTAAGTATTCAAATCAGTTTGCGAATATTTCTGTTATTCGACTTGCAGAAATGTATTTGATCAGAGCTGAATCTAATTTCCGAGAAGGTTCCACTACTGGTGATACGCCTCTAAATGACATCAATGCAGTTCGTGCCAGATCAGCTGTTGCTTTAGGAACAGTTGACTTAGCTGCGATCTTGAATGAACGTCAATTGGAGCTTGCTTTTGAAGGATTCTTGATCCATGATTTGAAAAGAACAGGAACTGCAGTTGGAACTATAGCTGCTGATGATCCTTCTTTAATTTCTCCTATTCCACAGGATGAGATGGATACTAATCCATTGATGGTACAGAACACCGGTTATACCAATTAAGATTAACTACTCTAAAGAAAAAGCCTCGCATTTTGTGAGGCTTTTTTTATGTCATCAAACCGGCTATATAATCCATCTCACATTTCTCCCCTCTTTTTTCTATTTTACCCTACTTAACTTATGCCTGCATAAAATGAAAAAAATAAGCCTGACCTTAATTTGCACCATCTCCACAATACTCGTTTTCTCACAATCCACTAAAAAAATAAATGAGCTTAAGAAAGAAGTGCAACAAAAAGTTGAATCCAAGTCTAAATTGGCTCAAGTCATGGTGGACAAGGTTTTTAGCTTCTCTGAGCTTGGCTTTCAAGAGGTCCAAACATCCAAATACATCACTGACATATTAAAGGAAAATGGATTTGAGGTAGAACATGGAATTTCTGGAGTGCCCACTGCCTGGTGGGCGAAATGGGGTTCGGGAAAACCAGTGATCGCAATAGGTAGTGACCTGGATTGTATCCCCAAAGCATCACAAAAACCTGGTGTAGCTTATCACGACCCAATTGTTGAAGGAGCCCCTGGTCATGGCGAGGGTCATAATTCTGGAATCCCACTTAATGTCGTTTCTGTCCTCTCGGTAAAGGAAATAATGGAACGAGAGAACATCCAGGGAACATTGATTGTGTGGCCGGGTGTTGCAGAAGAACAACTAGGAACTAAAGCTTATTATACAAGGGATGGTTACTTTGATGATGTTGACCTGTGCATCTTTACTCATGTTTCAAGTAATATGAACGTTTCATATGGTCAGGCTAGAGGAACCGGAATGATTTCCGTTGAATATACCTTCGAAGGAGAATCTGCTCACTCGGCAGGAGCTCCCTGGAGAGCACGTAGCGCCGCTGATGCCGTCGAACTAATGAATATAGGCTGGCAATACAATAGAGAACACTTGCACCCACTAGGTCGCTCCCATTCCGTGATAAATAATGGTGGAGACCAACCAAACGTCGTTCCATCTAAAGCTTCCATCTGGTACTACTTCCGAGAAGTTACCTACCCAAAAATTATGGACGTCTACAAACGCGCAAACGAAATCGCAGAAGGTGCAGCTATGATGACACGGACGAAAATGTCCAGTAGGATATTGGGAACTGCATGGCCAAGGCATTTTAACAAGGTGATAGCTGAAACCATGTATTCGAATATCAGAGAAGTTGGATTGCCGAAATGGAGTAAAGAAGATCAGCAGCTTGCCAAAGCGGTCCAGCTGGAGGTGAACTCTCCACGAGGTGCTAACGGGCTTGCTCAAAAATTGGATACCATCAGGTTACCAGTTAAAAATCCCGTAAGCGGAGGCTCAGATGATATTGGTGATATCTCCTGGAAAGTGCCCACAGTTACACTAAGGTATCCTTCCAATATTCCTGGTCTTCAAGGACATCATTGGTCAAACTCGATTGCCATGGCTACACCCATTGCTCATAAAGGAGTAGTCGCAGGTGCCAAAGTTGAAGCAATGACTCTACTTGATTTGTTGCTAAGACCTGAACTTGTCGACCAGGCTTGGGATTACTTCAAAACAGAACAGTCTTCTAAGCAAAAGTATGTTCCAATGGTTTCAGACTCAGATGAGCCTGCAACTTACCTAAACAAGGAAATCATGGATAAGTATGCACCTCAGTTGAAACCGTTCTACTATGATGATAGCAAGTATGATTCCTACCTGGAACAACTTGGAATAAGCTATCCTACATTGAGGAAGGATCAACAAGATGCGATCAAAGGCAAGAAATGATGGGCCTTCTTATATAATTAGCATTGCGTCTCCGTAGCTGAAGAATCGGTACTTTTCTTTAATCGCTACCTGATACGCTTCATTGATCAATTCATATCCTCCAAACGCAGAAGCCATCATTAACAATGTTGATTCAGGCAAATGGAAGTTGGTGATCAATGCGTCACAAATTTTAAAATCGTAAGGAGGGAAAATGAATTTGTCTGTCCAGCCTGAGTTTTCCTTTAAGAGTCCATTGGCGGAAACAGAGGATTCAAGGGTTTTCATTGCGGTTGTACCTACAGCGCAAATTTTCGTTTTCTCATCAAGCGCACGGTTCACCCGATCAGCTGTTGCTTTTTCAACCCAGTAATTTTCTGAGTCCATTTTGTGTTTGGTAAGGTCCTCGACATCCACTGGTCGGAAGGTTCCCAACCCAACATGTAGTGTGATGTTCGCAATATCAACACCAACCAATTCCAATTTCTTCAATAGTTGAGGAGTGAAGTGCAAGCCAGCAGTTGGCGCTGCTACCGCTCCAATTTTATCAGCGTAGATGGTTTGAAATCTTTCTCTGTCCTCAGGTTCTGCAGCTCGCTTAATTTCTTTTGGCAAAGGAGTTTCTCCAAGCGCATCAATCATATTATAGAATTGGTCCCGATCACCATCAAAAAGGAATCGAATGGTCCTACCCCTACTCGTGGTATTATCAACTACTTCAGCCACCAACTCACCATCCCCAAAATAAAGTTTGTTTCCAACCCTAATCTTTCGTGCAGGGTCTACTAACACATCCCACAACTTCATTTCCTGGTTGAGCTCACGAAGTAAAAAAACTTCGATTTTTGCACCTGTCTTCTCTTTATTCCCGTATAACCTAGCCGGAAACACTTTGGTGTCATTGATGACAAAAACGTCTCCATCACCGAAGTAATCCACGACATCTTTGAAAACTTTGTGCTCTATTTCACCACTGTCCTTATGGACCACCATGAGACGTGCTTCGTCTCTATTTTCATTTGGATGTAAGGCGATGTGACTGGATGGGAGGTCAAACTTGAACTCCGATAATTTCATTCCCATAGAAAAACAGGTATATTATTATAAGGAGCGCAAAATTAGCAAATATGTTTGATTAAATTTGATAAAATATAAAGCCATTATAACGTGTTGATACTAAAGTTGATATTGGAAAGTTTTCGGTTCGCCTGGAATGCACTTCGCATGAACCTTCTTCGAACCACATTATCGCTTCTTGGAGTGACAATTGGCATTTTCGCAATCATCGCTGTATTCACACTAGTAGACTCCTTAGAAAAGAATATCAAGGAGAGTTTAAGTTTTCTTGATGCTAGTAATCTTGACATTCGTAGGTTCCCATACGAATTCGGTCCTAATATCCCTTGGTGGGAGTATCTAAAGAGACCTTACACAAACTATGAGGAGTATGAGTTCTTAAAGGAAAATCTAAAAAATGATCTAGGCATCACCATTTTCGCGGTAACAGGTGGGCAGACCATTAAAAAGGAAAGCAACAGCTACAATGATGCTGTACTTTTTGGTATCTCATATACACATCAAGATGTTTATGATATGGCTTCTGATATTGAATTCGGGAGATATTTTACACAACAAGAAGCCATGAATGGAAAAAATGTGGCGCTTGTTGGCTATAAAGTAGCAGAGAAACTTTCTCCGCGTGGATCCCTATTGGGCAAAACCATCAAAATCAAAGGTTTGAAGTTCATAGTAATTGGTGTTTTGGAAGAAGAAGGTGAATCGATTTTTGGAGATTCGGGAAATGATGAACAAATCTTCCTTCCTTACCATGCTTTTAAGAAAATGTTCTATTCGGGCCGAACCAGGGGTATAGAAACTTTGGTAAGTGTAAAAGGAAAGCCTGAAGATATAGGATTGGTTGAACTTGAAGCTGAGATTACCGGCCTGCTTCGAACAGTACGAGGTTTGAGGCCCAAGCAGAAAAACAATTTCTCGGTTAACCGCCAGGATGCAATTATGAATATTATTGGATCCACCTTTGATGTCATTGGAGTTGCTGGATGGGCAATCGGTGGATTTTCAATCTTGGTTGGAGGTTTTGGTATTGCTAACATTATGTTTGTCTCAGTCCGTGAAAGAACCAACATCATTGGTATTCAAAAATCTCTTGGTGCGAAAAACTATTTCATTCTTTTCCAATTCTTATTTGAAGCCATTTTTCTAAGCCTCATTGGTGGTGGCGTTGGCATTGGAATGGTCTATTTACTGTCCCTGGTGAGTTTGGGCAATCTCGATCTGGTGCTAACCTTTGGGAACACCGTGCTCGGTTTTGGTGTCGCGGGCATCATTGGAGTGGTTTCCGGAATTGTACCAGCACTCATGGCCGCACGACTTGATCCTGTAATAGCAATCAGAACTCAGTAGTGTATTCGTTAATTAGGTAGCTAGAAGGTACTAATTAACTAATTCACCATTCAACCAATTAACTAGCGCCATTCAACTTATCCTTGATTGCTTTTTCTAATTCCTCCATCAGTTCCGGGTTATCTTCAATTAGCTGCTTGACAGCATCTCGACCCTGACCCAATTTGTTTCCGTTGTAGGAAAACCAGGATCCTGATTTTTGAACTACATCCAACTCTACACCAATATCAACAATCTCACCACTCTTACTTATACCACGTCCATACATGATGTCAAACTCTACCACTTTAAAAGGTGGAGCTACTTTATTTTTGACAACTTTCACACGAGTTCTATTACCCATTACATTGTCTGCCGATTCCTTTATTTGGCCGATTCTACGAATATCAAGTCGAATAGAAGCGTAAAATTTTAGGGCATTGCCACCGGTGGTGGTTTCAGGGTTCCCAAACATAACTCCAATTTTCTCTCTTAGCTGATTAATGAAAATACAAGAACACCCTGTTTTACTAATTGTACCGGTTAGTTTTCGTAGTGCCTGGGACATCAGTCTTGCCTGAAGGCCCATTTTGCTATCACCCATCTCCCCTTCCAGCTCTCCTCTTGGCACTAATGCCGCCACAGAGTCAACAACGATGATGTCTATTGCTCCGGACCTTATCAAATGCTCAGTAATCTCTAGTGCCTGTTCACCATTATCTGGCTGAGAGATCAAAAGATTCTCAGTATCAATGCCTAGTTTCTCTGCGTAGGATTTATCAAACGCGTGCTCCGCATCAATGAATGCCGCTAAACCGCCTTGCTTCTGAGCTTCAGCAATGCAGTGCATGGATAAAGTCGTTTTTCCCGAAGACTCAGGGCCATATACTTCAATCACTCTTCCACGAGGAATTCCACCAACTCCCAACGCCATGTCCAGACTCAACGAACCTGTAGATATAACAGGGACATCTGCCACTGTTGTATCATTCAATTTCATGATGGTTCCTTTTCCGTAGGTTTTCTCCAGCTTATCAATCGTGATCTGGAGGGCTTTCATTTTTTCATCTGAGTCAGACATACTATATATGTATCAAGGGTTTAAAAACTTGACAAAAATAATAGTTATACTCAGATTTAGCTAAAAATATTAGTAAAACTTTTTAAGCCCCATTTACCTGATTTTCCTTCTTGGTATGCAATGCGTAAATCATGTAGGCACCCAAAGCAGTCCCAATGGGAAACTCGAATAGAAGAAGTACGGCAGGAACAATTGCGAAATTTTTACCCCATTCTTTGTCACCTGCAAGGCCAATACCCGACGTGATAAAAAGAGCCGCCAAGATCCCATAAAAAATGGGAAAGAAATACAAGATTTTATGTGGATGACGGATATGAACAAAAAAGATTTCAATCCGATCAAAATCAAGCCAGAAGTCTGACTCCTCAAAAGCCTCTAAAAAGAAGAACGAAAAAACGGAAAAGGGAACCAGGATTAGACCCAGCGCCAACATTATTTTCCCGATGATTTTCAGGTTTTGATCGTGATCTTTTAAATCCATGACTTAAAGGTAATGTAAGTTACTATGTAATACAAGGTAACTTACGATAAACAATAAATAAAGTTGTGGCATGATTAAGAAAATCCTTTACCTGCTATTAGTAGTTTTCATAGGATTCTGCATTTTCTATTGGGATCTAATTTCCTATGGAATTGGACAAGCCAAGGGTCAAATCAGTATTATTCGACAAGCTCGTGATATAGAAGAAGTGTTAGATGATGCAAGTTTTCCTGATTCACTCAAGCAGAAAATTAAGATCATACAGGAGGTAAGAAATTTTGCCATCGACTCGATTGGATTAAAAGACTCAAAAAATTATACCACACTTTTTGATCAGAAAGGAAAGACATTGCTTTGGAACTTGTCTGCCAGTGAGCCTTATAGTTTTACTCCTAAAACATGGTCCTTCCCATTGCTTGGATCATTTCCATATAAGGGGTTCTTCGACTTGGCAAAAGCCAAAGAAGAACGGGATTTCCTCAAGTCTGAAAACTATGACACTAGAATTCGAACCGTAAGTGGCTGGTCAACTCTCGGTTGGTTTTCCGATCCCATCTTGTCTAACATGTTGGAACGATCTGAAGGAAGGTTAGCAGATCTTATCATCCATGAGCTTACACATTCTACCTTGTTCGTCAGGGATAACATTGTGTTTAATGAAAACCTTGCATCATTCATAGGTGAGCGTGGAGCTATCCAATTTCTTGAATCAAAATATGGAAAAGGTTCGTTCGAGTTGGAGGACTACTTAATGCATGATGAAGATCAATTAAATTTCACAGAGCAAATGCTTTTTGCTGCTCAATTACTTGACAGCCTATACTCATCGTTTGCGGATACTGACCAGGATTCAATCAAAGAAATTCAAAAAAGCAAATTGATACGAGAGATCGTTGATTCAGTTGATACTATCCATTTCCATAACAATAGATACTACCACATTTTTGATGAAGCGCTCCCTAACAATGCTTATTTCATGTCCTTTCTAAGGTATCACTCCTCAGAAGATTCACTATCAGATATTTTGAAATCTCAATACGACGGGGATCTAAACGTATTTATTAAAGGGATGATTAAATACCATGAAGATTGACCACATTTTATCAAATTGTTACGTTTTTAACATAGCGTTGATTTCTCCCTAATTTTAAATAATCTTGAACTTAATCCGGTTAGGCAAATACTGGTGACTAACTTTGTTTTTAAATGCTGGTAAACCCCGGCAAAAAATGGCAAAAACAGATCAAAAAATACTGCTAATCGACGATGAGGAAGACATCCTCGAGCTCCTGAAATATAATTTGTCAAAAGAAGGCTACGATGTAAAAATTGCTATTGATGGCATGAAGGGAGTAGAAGTGGCCAAGTCTTTTATTCCAGACTTAATTCTCCTTGACATCATGATGCCAAAGCAAGATGGTGTTGAAACGTGCCGGCAAATCAGAGAGATCCCTGATCTAGCCAATTGTTATGTAATTTTTCTCACAGCAAGATCCGAAGAGTACTCTGAGGTTGCTGCATTTGATATGG